>NZ_JBHXKE010000337.1:0-7588 GCF_042722765.1 Kitasatospora sp. NPDC058406 | reverse complement strand
CGCCGGACCCGTCAGCCGCGGGTCAGGACGAGGGACTGGACGGCGGGCAGCCTGCGCCAGTCGCCGGAGACGATGCTCGCGTGGGCGCGGGCGAGCTGTTCGGTCCGGGTGCGGGCCTGGTCGGCGGTGGGGTCGGTGGCGCTGATGGCCGGGGCGACCTTGTGGGCGTCGGTCATCGTCAGGAGGTAGTGGCGCGCGTCGTACCAGGAGGTGTCGATCCCGCCGGCGTAGGCGGCGGCGTCACCGTCGAACACCACGAACCACGGCCGGATCGACGTCTCCGCGTACTTGGTGCGCGGGTCGCCGGACGCGGCGCCGTGCACGGCGGGGAAGATCCGCGCCTCGCCGGTCCGGCCCGCCGCGGCCAGGTCGCGCAGGTGGCGGGCGTACTCGATGTCGGTGGGCAGGGTGTCGAAGGGGTTGCCCTCCTCGAAGGAGCCGGGGATCACGTACACCAGCACCCGCCCGGCGAGCGCCGCCCTGGTCGGCCAGTTACCCGCGCGCACCGCCTCGTCGGCGGTCGCGTACGAGCCGCCGCCGGGCTTGGCGAGCACGTCCGCCGGGCGCAGGACGGCGGCGCCCAGGTGAGCGGCGATCAGCGAGTCGAGGTGGGCGGGGCCCATGCCGCGGTTGCCGGCGAAACCCGCCTTGAGCTCCAGCTTGATGACGAGCGGGCCGGCACCGGGGTGGGCACCGAGCCAGACCCGGACGTCGTCCAGGCAGGTCTCCAGGTTCTTGTCGCCCCCGCCGGTGTAGAGCTGGGCGGGGGTGCTCGCGCTGACGCAGTTGTTGGCGTTGCCGAGCGGGTTGGAGTGGCTGACCTTCCACTCCTTGGTGACGGTGTCCGTCCAGGCGTCCAGCTCGATCATGCCGGTGCCGGTGTCGAGTCCCTGGGCGAGGAAGCCGAACGCCGCCGGGTCGTAGGTGTTGTGCAGGCCGACGGTGGTGGCCGAGCCGAACGGGAGGTCGCCGGGACCGACCGCGGCCGTGACCGGCCGGACCGGCAGCAGGACGGCGGCCGCGACGAGCAGGCCGGTGAAGAAGGTGCCGGTGAGGGAGCGGCGGTCGGCCACGTGTCTGTCCCCTTGTCAGAGCGCGTCGGCGGACGCCCCGCCGCAGTGAGCATGACGCATCCGGCCGGCACCGAGGTGAAGGGGGCACGACACGTTCGTGAGGATTGCGCACCGTACCATCCGCGGCGGCGCGGATGGTGGGCGGGGGGCGCCAGTACGGCGGTATGGCGGTGCTGCGGTGCGGCGGTGGGGCGGGAGGTCGGGTCCGGGTGCCGTCAGGGCTGCGCGGCGGGGAGGCCGGCGAGCTTGCCGCGGAGTTCGTCCGTGGACGGATGGCCGATCTCCTCGGCGATCGCCAGGGCCTGCCGCCAGGTCTGCCGCGCCGCGTCCCGGTCTCCCGCGGCGAGGTGGGTGTCGCCGAGGTGGCCCAGGATCTCCGTCTCGCCGTACCGGTCACCGAAGCCCCGGTCCAGCTCCAGGGCCCGGCGGTAGCAGTCGACGGCCTCGGTGTGGTCGCCGAGGTGGTGGTGCACGTGGCCGAGGCTGTCCCAGGCGCCCGCCTCGCCGTGCCGGTCGCCGATCTCCCGGTTGAGCCGCACCGCCTGGACGCAGTGGTCGAGGGCCGTGCGGTGGTCGCCGAGCATGATGTTCAGCCAGCCGACGTTGTTCAGGGCCCGGGCCTGGCCCCCCGCGTGACCCGTCTGCCGGTACAGGGCGAGCGCCTGCTCGACGTGGCCGAGCGCCTCCCGCTGCCGGTCCTGCTGGACGAGTACCCAGCCCAGACCGCGGTGGGTGTGCGCCTGGCCCGTACGGTCGTCAAGCAGCCGGTAGAGGTCGAGGGCGTGCCGGAAGTGGCGGTGGCCCTCGTCCGGTCGACCCATCTGGGTGTGCACGCTGCCGAGGCTGCGGTGCGCCCCCGCCTGCCGGGCCGGGTCGCCGAGCCGCCGGGCCGCCTCCAGCGCGGTCCGCTGGGTGGCCGCCCAGTCGTGCCAGTGTCCGCGGAAGTCGAAGAACGTCTCCAGGGCCCACGCCAGGTGCCAGGCGTGCGCGTCCAGACCGGCCGACACCGCGCGGTCGATCGCGCCGAGCAGCACGGCGTGCTCGGCCGTGAACCAGGTGAGGGCCGCGCCGTGGTCCGCCGGTTCCTCCGGGGTGACGCCGGGCCCGGCGGGCGCCGGGCTCACCCGGTCCCGGTGCGGATCCAGCCGCTCGGCGGCGAATCCGGCGGTGTGCACGTAGAAGTCCATCAGCCGCAGCAGCGCCCGGTCGTTGCCGTCCGGCTCCTGGCGTGCGCGTTCGGCCGCGTGGAGGCGGACCAGGTCGTGCAGCCGGTAGCGGCCGGGCGCGGGCTGCCGGACGAGGTGCGCGTTCTCCAGTTCCCGCAGCGCGGTCCGTACGGCGCCGGCCGGCCAGGCCGTCAGCGCCGCGACCGCGGCCGTCCCGATCTCCGGCCCCGGGGCCAGGCCGATCAGCCGGAACACCTCGGCCGCCCCGGCACCCAGGGCGCGGTAGGAGACGGTGAACGCCGCCCGCACGTCGGCCGTCAGGTCACCCGCGTCCAGGGCGTCCAGTCGCGCCGACTCGTCCCTGAGCTCCTCGGCCAGCACGGCCAGCGGGAAGTCGGGGTGCGCGGCCGCCCGGGCACCCACCACGCTGATCGCCAGCGGCAGGCCCGCGCAGTGCTCCAGCAGGGCGGTGACGGCCGCCGGTTCGGCCTCGGCGCGGGCCGGCCCCAGGTGGCGGAGCATCAACGCGCTGGCGTCCGGCGGGGCCAGCACGTCGAGGGTCAGCAGCCGGGCGCCGTGGGCGCTCGCCAGACCGGCCAGCCGACGGCGGCTGGTGACCAGCACCGCACAGGTGGCGCTGCCCGGCAGCAGCGCGGCGGCCTGCTCGGCGTCGGCGGCGTTGTCCAGCACGATCAGCATCCGCCGGCCCTGGACCAGGCTCCGGTACAGGCGCGCCTGTGCCTGCGCGGCCGCGGGCACGGCGTCGGAGGACACCCCCAGCGCGTCGAGGAAGGCGCGCACCGCCACGGTCGGCACGAGTCGCTCCCCCGACGGGTCGAAGCCGCGCAGGTCCGCGTACAGCTGGCCGTCCGGGAAGCGGTCGAGGTTCCGGTGCGCCCAGTGCAGGGCCAGCCAGGTCTTCCCGATCCCGCCGCTGCCGCCGACCGCGCAGACCGCCACCGCGTCGCCGGGCGGGTGCGGCGCGGACAGCGCCCCGTCCAGCTCCGCGAGTTGCCGGTCGCGGCCGGTCAGCCAGGACGGACAGGCGGGGAGCTGACGCGGCACGGGGACGGCGGGCGGACCGGGGACGGCGGGCGGACCGGGGACGGCGGGCGGACCGGCGCGCGGGGCCGGCCTGGGGGCGGCCAACCCGGGGTCGTCGGTGAGGACCTGCCGGTGCAGCCGCATCAGCGCCGGGCCGGGATCGGCCCCCAGTTCCTCCGCGAGTCTGCGCCTCAGCCTCCGGTAGTGGGCCAGGGCGTCGGCGCTGCGGCCACTGCGGCACAGCGCGAGCATCAGCTGACCGGCCAGCCGCTCGTCCAGCGGGTGCTGTGCGGTGCGGGCGGTGAGCGCGGGCAGCACCTCGCCGTGCAGGCCGTTGCGGAGCGAGAGGTCGGTGCCGTCGAGTTCGGCCGAAAAGCGTTCCTGTTCCAGGCTGCGGCGCAGCTCGTGGAACCACGGGGTGTCGACGGTGGCGAACGCCTCCCCCCGCCACAGCTCCAGCGCCTGCCGCATCAGCTCCGCCGCCTGCTCGCCGTCCGACGCCCTGGCCCGCGCGGCGAGCAGACGGAAGCGGTGCAGGTCCACGGCGCCCGGTTCCACCTCCAGGACGTAGCCGCCGGCCTGCCGTCCGATCCGCACCTCGGTGCCCGCGCCGTCCAGCGCCCGGCGCAGCCGGGACAGGTAGCTGTACAGCGTGCCCATGGCCCGCTGCGGGGCCCGGCCCGCCCAGACCCGTTCGACGAGTTCGTCGGCGGGCACCGCCCGGTTGGCGTCCACGAGCAGCGCGGCCAGGACGCAGCGCTGGCGCAGGTGTCCCACGTCGGCGGGGCGGCCCGCGACGCGTGCCTCGATCGTGCCGAGTACCCCGAACTCCACCGTCATCCCGACCGCCCCCTCCGGCGGAACCCTAGCCCGGCGCCCCCGGCCCGTGCCGGGAACGCCCGGGTTCTCCGCCCGGCCCCGACGTTTTCCGCCGCGGGCGGGGAGCGGGGCGGAGTGACGGTGCGGCGGGTCGGGGTGACGGCGGCGGCCGTCGGTCGGGGACGCCCTGGATCGGGGCGCCCTGGATCGGGGTGCGAGGAGGAGAGTCGTGCGGGGAGGAGGTCGTGCGGGTCAGGCCGGGACGCAGTCCCGGATCTTGGCGGCAAGCCGGGCCACGTCGTCCAGCCGGTGGGTGAGGTCGGTCTGGACCTCGGCCGCCTCCTGCCAGGCGGCGCGCGCGTCGGCGACGTGGCCCGCCGCGTGGTGCGCGTCACCGAGGTGTTCGAGGTTCTGCGCCTCGTTCGAGCGGTGGCCGATGGTGCGGTTGATGACCAGGGCGCGCTCGTAGCAGTCGGCGGCCTCCGGATACCGGCCCAGGCCCTGCAGGGCGAATCCGATGCTGTCCAGGGCGTTGGCCTCGCCCCGGTGGTCGCCCACCTCCCGGTGGTAGTCCAGCGCCCGGCGGCAGGTGTCGGCCGCCTCGGCGTAGCGGCCGAGCTGCGCGTAGTCCCAGCCCGCCGCGTTGAGGGCCCTGGCCCGGCAGATGCCGTCACCGGCCGTGTCGAACAGGTCGAGGGCGAGCAGGTCGTGCCGCAGGGCCCGTTCCTGGTCCCCCCGGACCTCCCACAGGTATCCCAGGTGCAGCTCGGCATGCCCCTCGGCCTCCGGCCGCCCGAGGGCCCGGCAGAGCCGGACCGACTCCTCCAGGTGGGCGAGGGCCTCGTCGTGGCGGCCCAGTTCCATGGTGGCGCAGCCCAGTTCGCGGTGTGCGCGGGCCTGTTCGGCCCGGTCGCCGGCGGCCGTGGCGGCGTCGAGCGCCGCCTCGAACACGGCCAGCACGTCGTGCCACCGTGCTTCCCTGCCGAGGAACGTGCTCAGGGTGCTCGCGAGTTGCCAGGTGGGGGCACCCGGCCGGATGCCCGACCCGGCGCCCGACCGGGTGCCGCCGGCCTGCTGCACGAGCGTGCCCAGCACCGGGTACTCGGCGGCGAACCAGGCATGGGCGGCCCGCTCGTCGGCCGGCCGCCACGGGCCCGAGCCGGGCTGCGGCGGCGGCAGCGGCGGCGTGTCCTGGTGGACGTTCAGCAGGCTGTCGCAGGCGAGCGCGGTGTGGAGGTAGTGGTCGACCAGCCGGTCGAAGGCGCCGTCGCGGTCCGCGTCCCCGGCGACGAGTTCGAGGGCGTGGGCCCGGACCAGGTCGTGGAGGGTGTACCGGCCCGGGCGGTCCTCGGTCAGGAGGTGGGCGCGGGCGAGTTCGGCGACCACCGGACGGACGTCCGGAACCGGCTCGCCGACGAGCGCGGCGGCTGCGGCGAGGGAGACGTCCGGGCCGGGGTGCGCGCCGAGGAGGCGGAAGAGCCGTTGCGCGGGCCCGCCGAACGTCCGGTAGGAGGACGTGAGGACGGCCCGGACGTCGGCGGTCGTGTCACCGTCGCCGGCGCCGAACGCGTCGAGGGTGTTGCGCACGCGGCCGAGGTCCTCGGCCAGCGCGGACAGGGCGAGTTCGGGCCGGTCGGCCGCCCGCGCGGCGAGGACACCGATCGCCAGGGGCATCCCTCCGCACAGCGCGAGCAGCCGGTCGGTGGCGGCCCGTTCGGCCTCCGGACGCGGGTGTCCGAGGTGGCTGCCGAACAGCCGGGCGGAGTCCTCACCGGACAGCGCGCCCAGCGTCAGCACGTGCGCTCCGTGCGCCACGACGAGGCCGGGCAGTCGACGGCGGCTCGTGACCAGGGCGGTGCAGCCGAGGCCGCCGGGCAGGAGGGGGAGGACCTGCTCGGTGTCGTGGGCGTTGTCCAGCACCACGAGGATCCGCTTCGCCGCCGTCAGGCTGCGGTAGAGGCCGGTCTGCCCGTGGAGGTCGGTCGGCACGGCGTGCGGGGCGACCCCGAGTGCTTCGAGGAAGCCGCGCAGGGCGGTCTGCGGCCGGATCGGGGGCTCGGAGGGATCGAAGCCCTTCAGGTTGACGAACAACTGGCCGTCGGGGAAGGAGTCCAGGTTGTCGTAGGCCCAGCGCAGAGCCAGCCAGGTCTTGCCCATCCCGCCCGCCCCGGTGACCGCCAGGACGGGGCGGGCGCCCTCGCCCCGACGCGGACCGAGCCGCTCCAGCTCCGCCTCCCGGGCCGTGAACCGGTCCGGCGGCAAGGGCAGTTGGCGCGGCACGACGAACCCCGGTTCGGCGGACGGCGGCGCGGCGGCCACCGGGGCCGACTCCGTCCTCGGCGCCTCCAGGGCGGGATCGGCGGCCAGAATGCGCAGGTGCAGACGGCGCAGCTCCGGACCGGGCTCGACGCCGAGTTGTTCCGCGAGCTCCCTCCGGGTGCGCTCGTAGTGCTCCAGTGCGTCCGCCTGGCGTCCGCTGCGGTACAGGGCGAGCATGAACCGGCCCGCCGGGCCCTCGTCGAGGGGGTGGCCCGTCACGAGTCGCTGCAGGTCGCCGAGCACCTCCGCGTGCTCGCCGCAGTCGAGTCTGAGGTCCATCAGGTCGGCCTCGGCGGTACGGTGCCGTTCGTCGAGCCGCGTCCGCAGTTCGTTCAGCCAGGGCGTGTCGATCCTGGGCAGCAGCGTGCCGCGTCTGAGCGCCACCGCCTGCTCCAACAGGAGCCTCGCGCGGGAGGGTTCGGCGGTCCGCGCCTCGCCCGTCCAGCGTGCGAAGCGGTACAGGTCGACCGCCATGGGGTCCACGTCGACCGCGTACCCGCCGCCCCGGCGCTCGATCCTGGCCTCGTCGGACCCCTCCAGGGCCTGCCGGAGCCGGGAGAGGTAGCTGTAGAGGGTGCTCCGGCCGCCACGGGGCGGGGCCTCGCCCCAGACCCGTTCGAGCAGCTGCTCCGCGGTCACGCAGGCGTCACGATCGGCCAACAGGGCCACCAGCACGCACTGCTGGCGCGGGTGCCCCAGGTCGACGGCCCGCCGGCCGATCAGCACCTCGACGCCCCCGAGCAAGCGGATCCGAACTGACATGTCGTCAATCTCCTTGCTTTCGAGCGGAATCAGGGCGGGGAGCGGGCCGCCCGTGGCAAGCGTAGCCATCGCCGCCGGAACGCGACATCGGCGCTGACCTGCGGGTTCAACACCCCTCGCAAGGTCCGGGCAAGTCCCGGCTGCGAGATTCGGATCTGCCGCACCGGCCGGGACCGCGGTCGCACCACCGTCCGGCGGCGCGCGTCGAGGCGCCGGACGACCGCCCCGCACACCACAGGAGGAAACCGTGCAGAACGGCCTTCACCGTCCAGGACGACAGGGGCGGCAGGGTGGCGGGAGCGGAGGCGGCCCGGACTCGTCCGGGGGTGGCGGGGGCGTGGGCGCCGACGGGGGCGGCGCCCACGGAGGAACGGGGCCCGGCGGGGGGACCGGGCCCCGCGGGGG
>NZ_JBHXKE010000336.1:3882-7600 GCF_042722765.1 Kitasatospora sp. NPDC058406 | reverse complement strand
TCGGCACCTACGTGCTGGCGCTGGCCACCGCGACGGCCGCCAACCGTGAACTCGCCTCCGCCCGCCTCGTCCGCACGGTGACCGTGCTGCCCGCCGTCATCCCGATGGTGGTCGCCGGCCTCGTCTGGAAGTGGCTGTACGAGCCCGACCACGGACTGATCAACACGCTGATCGGCCTGTTCGGCGTCGACGGCGCCCGCTGGCTCTTCGACAACGACCTCGCCCTGCCCGCCGTCGCCGTGGTGAGCATCTGGAAGGAGTTCGGCATCTACGCGCTGATCCTCCTCGGCGGACTCCAGCGCATCCCGGACGAGATCTACGAGGCCGCCACCATCGACCGCGCCGGCCCCTGGCGGCAGTTCCGCTCGATCACCCTGCCGATGCTCAAGCCGGCCACCGCCGCCGTCTTCCTCCTGCTCCTGTTCAACTCCTTCAAGGTGTTCGACCAGGTGTGGGTGATGACCGAAGGCGGTCCGGGAACCGCGACGCTGACCGTCGTCACGTTCATCTACACCCGCCTGCTGACCGACGTGGGCGTCGCCTCCGCCGCCTCGGTGGTCCTGTTCGTGATCCTCCTGACGATCACCCTCGTCCGGCTGAAGCTGACCTCCCGGGAGGAGTCGTGAGCAAGTCCCCGAAGCGTCTCGCCCCGACGCTGTGGCTGACCGTCGCCGGCGTCTTCGCCGGACTCCCGGTGCTCTGGATGCTGCTGACCTCCTTCCAGCCCCTGGAGGAACTGGTCGGCAACGGGCGGCACCTGATCCCCGGGAGCCTGACCCTGGGCGCCTACCGGGAGGTCCTCTCGGCCTTCCCGTTCGGCCAGTGGTTCGTCAACTCCGTGCTGGTGGCCGGCGCCGTCGTGGCCGGCAACCTGGTGTTCGACACCCTCGCCGCCTACGGCCTGGCCCGGATCCCCTTCCGCGGCCGGCAGGCCGTCCTCACCCTGATCCTCGCGACGCTGATGATCCCCACCCAGGTCATCCTCGTCCCGCTGTACCTGGTGATGCGCGACCTCGGCTGGATCGACACCTACTGGGCGCTGATCATCCCCTTCCTGGCCAGCCCCACCGGCATCTTCCTGCTGCGCCAGCACTTCGTGACGCTGCCCGTCCAGCTCGACGAGGCCGCCGCCATCGACGGCGCCGGCCGGCTGCGCACCCTGGTGAGCATCCTGCTCCCCAACTCCTGGGCGGCACTGGGCACCGTCGCGGTGCTGAAGTTCATGTGGACCTGGGGCGAGTTCGCCTGGCCCTCGCTGGTCACCAACAACGAGATGCTGCGCACGCTGCCCGTCGGACTGGCCCAGTTCCAGAACCAGTTCGCCCCCCGCTGGGATCTCCTGATGGCCGGCTCCGTGCTGGCCGCGATCCCGGTGGTCCTCGCCTTCGTCCTCCTCCAGCGGACCTTCGTCCGCGGACTCACCGGTGGTGCGGTGAAGGAGTAGGACGAGAACCCCCCGGTTCCAGGTCGGGAGACCCGGGGAGAACCGCAGGCCCGGTCGTTGCCGGAGGGAGGCGACGACCGGGCCTGCGGCATGTCCGGAGCCGTTCCCGGGCCCTGCCCGTTGTCCCGCCCGCGGGCCCGCCGTGCCCCGGCAGACGGCGCCCGTCGTGCCCGGCCGTGGCGCGGCGGAGCAGCGGGGGCCGGGTACGGACGGTCGGGGCCCGGGGCCCGGGTACGGACGGTCCGCGGTCCGGAACGGCCCCGGCGCACGGGTGCGGCGGGGCAGCGGTGCGGCCGGCCCGGCGGCACGGAGCCCGGTGAGTGGTACGGCGCCCGGCCCGGCCGGGGCAGACCGGGGCTCCGGCGCCGGAACGGGGGTGCGGGGCACGGGCTCGGCCCTGCCCCGAAACGCCGAAGACCTGGGCCGCGGAACGGCTGACGGTGCCGTTCCGCGGCCCAGGGGTCACGGGGGGTGTGTCGGGCCGGGAGACGCGGCTCCAGGACACGGTCGGCTGCGGCGCCGACGGCGACGCAGGCCCTGACGGGGTGGAGCGACCCCGTGACGACGGGGCTCCCCGCCGCTGACGTCGGCCCGAGCGTCAGCGGTGGGGAGCCGGGGGACGGTGGCGGACAGTGTCAGGGCAGAGCTGCCCGCCACCGCGTTCGGGGGCCGGGCCGGCCGGGGAGTCCGGCGGCCCGGCGTTCGGGGGGTGCGGTCCGGCCGGTCGTCAGAACCGGGCGATCACGTACCGGTCGACGGTGTCCTCGTCGAGCTCGAAGCCCAGACCGGGCCCGGTCGGGACGACCAGCGCGCCGTCGGTGAACTTCGGCGGGTTGACCAGGATGTTCTCCCGGATCGGGTTGGGCAGCCGGTTGTACTCGTAGGTGCGCAGGTTCGGGGTGGCCGCGCAGAGCTGCAGGGCCGCGCAGAGGCTGACGCCGGAGCCGACCCCGTGCGGGGCGATGTCCACGTGGAACGCGGAGGCGAGCGCGGACAGCCGCATGGCCTCGGTGATGCCGCCGCAGCGGGCCACGTTCGGCATGAAGACGTCGATCGCGCGGTGCAGCAGCGAGTCCCGCAGGTCGAAGCGGGTGAAGTGGGTCTCGCCGTTGACGACCGTCAGGCCGGTCCGGCGGCGCAGCTCGGCGAGGTTGGCGAGGTCGTCCACCTGGAGCGGCTCCTCGTACCAGGAGATGCCGAGGTCGGCGAGGACGGCGCCGACCCGGGTGGCCTCGTCGAGGTCGTAGGCGCAGTTGACGTCGGTGAGGATCTCGATGTCGTCGCCGACGGCGGCGCGGACGGCGGAGAGGTGGGCGCGGTCGGTGCGCTCGCCGCGGCCGATCTTGACCTTGAGGGCCTTGAAGCCGTCGTCGACGAAGCCGAGGGCCTGCCGGGCGGAGTCCTCGGGGTCGGCGTGCAGGGCGACCGGGCTGGCGTAGCAGTCGACGGTCTCGCGGACGGGGCCGCCGAGGAGGCGGTGGACGGGGACGCCGGCGAGCTTGCCGCGGAGGTCCCACAGGGCGAGGTCGACGCCGGCCATCGCTTCGAGGTAGAAGCCGCGGTTGTGGCCGCCGGCGGCCTGGCCCTTGAACAGCCGCTCCCAGATCGCGCCGGTGGCCAGCGCGTCCTGGCCGATCAGCAGCGGCGCCAGGACGGTCGCGACGACGGTGGCGGTGACCTGCGGGCTCGGCAGGCCGTACGCCTCGCCGATGCCGACCGAGCCGTCCTCGGTGTGGACCTTGACGAGGGTCGCGTACTGGCCCCGGCGGGGCAGCACCAGGTGGCTGGAGGCCGGGTACCGCAGCCAGTCCGGCACGTCCTCGGGCGAGTCGTACAGGTCGTCGAAGCTGGCGGACAGGGCTACGGCCTCGACCTTGGTGATGCGCAGTGGCTGGGTACTCACGGGTTCTTCTCCTGGGTGCTGGGCCCTCCCCGCCGAGCGGGGAGGGTGGTGGAGCGGTTCAGCCGCCGGTTCTGATCTCGCCGCGGGCGGTCTCGCGGCCACTGAGGACGGCGAGTGCGGTGACGGCGCAGCCGGCGATGACGTAGAGGACGACGGGGGTGACGGAGCCGCCGGCCGCGACGAGGGCGGTGGCGAAGGAGGCCAGGGTGGCGCCGGTGCCGGAGGACCCGAAGAAGAGCGGTCCGAAGACCAGCGCGGAGGCGAGGCCGTAGAGGCTGAAGTCGTACCACTCCATGACGGTGCCGACGGTGCCGGCCAGCATCGTGCGGCGGGTCGTGGTGACGCCGGAGGTGTCATGCACGGGGGTGCCC
>NZ_JBHXKE010000336.1:0-3784 GCF_042722765.1 Kitasatospora sp. NPDC058406 | reverse complement strand
GCTGAAGTCGTACCACTCCATGACGGTGCCGACGGTGCCGGCCAGCATCGTGCGGCGGGTCGTGGTGACGCCGGAGGTGTCATGCACGGGGGTGCGCTCCGGCGGGGTGGTGGGGGGAGGCGTGGTCATCGGGGCTCCACTTGGGGGGAGAGGTGCCGCGGATGGCTCAAACGTATGCGATATACGAAAAAACTGCCAGGGGTGTCGCCGATTCGTTTCCCGGAGGGGCACCGGCCCCCGCCCTCACCGGGGTCGCCCGCACCCCGCCCCGGCCCGCCCCGGCCCGCCCCGCCCGCCGGTCACGGCGGCAGGGGCCGGTAGGGCGCGGCCGGGGGTCCGGTGGCCGCGGACGGCCGGGCCAGGACCGCTCCCGCGTAGGGGCCCGGGGCGGTGAGCCGGTGCAGCGCGGTGGTCACGTACATCCGCCCGCCGCCGAAGGCGATGCTGCTCACGTGCGCGGTGGGTACCGCGACGCTCTCCCGGAGCCCGCCCGCCGGGTCGTAGCAGTGCACCCGGCCGGCACCCCACAGGGCGACCCAGAGGTAGCCGCGGTCGTCCACCGCCATGCCGTCCGGCCGGCCCTCGTTCCTGCCGAGGTGCACGAGCGGCCGTGGCGCGCCCAGCCGTCCGGTGCCGGGATCGACCGGGTACGCCTCGATCACGCCCCGGGCGCTGTCGGCCAGGTAGAGCGTGCGGCCGGACCCGTCGAAGACCGGCCCGTTGGGGACGGTCAGACCGGTCAGCACGCGGTGCGCCGAGCCGTCCGGGTCGACCCGGTGGAGCGAGCCGGCGCCCTCGGTCGCCTCCGTGGCCATGCTGGTGACCCAGAACCGGCCGGCCGGGTCGCACGCGGCGTCGTTCATCCGCATCGGCCGCGGCGCGTCCGCCTCCGGCCGCGCGATCCAGTGCGGTTCGCGGGCCGGGCGCAGCAGGGCGACGCCCGGTCCGGCGGCGGCGATCCACTCCCCCGGCCTCCCGGCCACCGGGGCGACCGCGCCGAGCGGCATCCCGAGGGCGGCCTCGCGCCGCACGTCGTCGCCGGGGCCGCCGGGGTCGCAGCTGTGCAGGGTGCCCCCGAGGAGGTCGACGAAGTACAGCCGGCCCTCGTGCCAGCGCGCCCCCTCGCCCAGCCGGTAGCGCTCGGCGGAACACGGCCGCCAGGCGTCGGCGGACATCCGCACCACCTCCTCTCCTCCGGAGGCCGTCATCGCAGGGCGGTACCGGGCGCGGCGTCCAGCAGGGTCAGTTCGTCCCGGAAGGGCAGGCCCTCCCAGTCTCCCGCCGCGGCCACCGCGAACGCCCCGGTGGTCACCGCGCGGTCGAGCCGGCCGTCCACCGGCAGGCCGTCGAGCAGCCCCGAGAGGTAGCCGGCGACGAAGGCGTCCCCGGCCCCGACGGTGTCCCGGACGGGGACCCGGACGGCGGGCCTGGCGACGGACCCGTCCTCGGTGAAGACCTCGGCACCGGCGGCGCCGCGCTTGACCACCACCTCGCCGACCCCCTGGGCGAGCAGCGCCTCGACGCACTCGGCCTCGTGCTCCACACCGGGCGGCGCGACCAGGGCGAGCTCGTCGTCGGAGGCCACCAGGATGTCCAGCAGCGGGACCAGGGGCCGCAGCGCGGCGGCGGCCTCCTTCCTGGACCAGAGCTTGGCCCGGTAGTTGACGTCCAGGCACACGGCGCCCGACGCGGAGCGGGCGGCGGCCTCCACGGCGGCCCGGGGGCCGGGGCCGAGGGCCGCGGTGACGCCGGTGAGGTGGACGATCCGGGCCCCCTCGGCGAGGGCGGCGGTGACGTGGGCGGGGGTGAGCCGGGAGCCGGCCGAGCCGTCACGGTAGTAGGAGACCCGGGTCAGGTCGGCCGCCCGCGGCTCGAAGACCACCAGGCCGGTCGGCGCGGTGGCGTCGACGGCGGCCTGCGAGACGTCCACGCCCTCGGCCCGCAGGGTGCGCAGCACCAGTCGGCCGAACTCGTCGTCGCCGTTGACCCCGACCCAGCGCGCCGTGTGGCCGAGCCGGGCCAGGCCGATGGAGACGTTGGCCTCGGCGCCGGCCACCGAGAGGGCGAGGGTCCCGCCGAGGTGCAGCGGACGGTCGGCGCGCAGGGCCGCCATGGCCTCGCCGAGCGTCAGGACGTCGGGCACGGGAACTCCTCGGCGAGCGTGCGGAAGGCGGCGATGCGGGCGGGGAGGCCGGCGACGTCACCGCCGGCTCGGGCGGCGGTGCCGACCAGCGGTCCCCCGACGCCGACGGCCAGGGCGCCGGCGGCCAGGAAGCCCCGGGCGGCCTCGGCGTCCACCCCGCCGACGGGCACGAAGGGCACGTCGGGGAAGGGGTCGCGCAGGGCCCGCAGGTAGCCGGGGCCACCGAGGCTGCCCGGGAAGAGCTTGATCGCGGTCGCGCCCTCGGCCCGGGCGAGGGCGACCTCGGTCGGGGTGACCGCGCCGGCGAGGACCGGCATGCCGAGGGACTGCGCCTCGCCGACGGCCTCGGTCAGTCCGGGGGTCACCGCGAAGGCGGCGCCGGCCCGGGCGGCGGCCCTGGCGTCGGCGGCGGTGAGCAGGGTGCCGGCGCCGAGCGCCGCGTACGGGCCGAGGACCGCGCGGGCGCGCTCCAGGACCGCGAGCGCGCCCGTGGTGGTCAGCGAGACCTCGACCAGGTCGACGCCGGCACGGAACAGCGCGAGGACCGCATCCAGGGCGGCGTCGGGGTCGTTGCCCCGGACGATGGCCAGGATCCTGCGGTCGCGCAGGGCGGAGAGAAGGTCGTCTGGTTGCACGGATGCCTCCGGAGCTCAGGTGAGGACTTTAGGATATCGTATACTTTCCAGTCGGAGCCCCGTGCACCGTCCACAAGTTCCGCCCCCGACGAAAGGCGCCCCTCGATGACCCGTACCGCCCTGATCACCGGCGCGGCCGGCGGCATCGGCCGCGCCGTCGCCGCCCGCCTGGTGGCCGACGGCCTGCGCGTGGCCGGCCTCGACCTCACCGACCCCCGGCTGCCCGGCGTCACGTTCCACCGGGCCGACGTCACCGATCCGGCGCAGGTCGCCGCCGCGGTCGGACGGGCCGTCGAGGAACTCGGCGGCATCGACGTGCTGGTGACCTGCGCCGGCATCACCCAGGGCGGCCCCCTGCACCTGACCACCGACGAGGAGTGGCAGCGCGTCCTGTCGGCCAACCTCGGCTCGGTGTTCCTGTGCGTCCGCGAGGTGCTGCCCACGATGATGGCGGCCGGGTCCGGAGCCGTGGTCACCGTGGGATCGGTGCTGCACCGCACCGGCGCGCCCGGTCTGCCCGCGTACGCCGCCGCGAAGGGCGCGATCGCCGCGCTCACACGCCAACTCGCGGTGGACTACGGACGGTTCGGCATCAGCTTCGTCACCCTCGCGCCGGGCTGGGTGCGCACCCCGGCGACCGAGGCCCGCCTGGCGCCCGGCGAGGAGGACCTGGTGCGGCTGCGGGAGAGCAATCCGATGCGCACGCTGGTGGACGCCGGAGACATCGCCGAGGCGGTGGCCTTCGCCTCGTCCCCGGCCGCCGGGATGATCACCGGCTCCGAGCTGGTGCTGGACGCGGGCGCCTCGGTGGTCAGCCCGGCCAGCCTCCTGCGCGACTCCCACCGCGAGCGGATGGGGCTGCCGCCGCTCGACACCCACTGACCGGGTGCGCCCGGGCCGGCCGGGCCCGGGCGCACCGGCCCGGCCCACTCCCGCCGGAAAACGCCGCCAGCGGGGGGGGGCGCTCACAACTGGGGCCGCCCCGGCGCGGTGGCGCGGCCCCGCC
>NZ_JBHXKE010000335.1:0-7619 GCF_042722765.1 Kitasatospora sp. NPDC058406 | reverse complement strand
GTCCGGCGGCGTCCCCCGGTTTCCCGTCCGGAGGCCCCGCCGCACGCCCGCGCTACGACACGCCGAGCTCGTCGATGAACCGGAAGACCTCGTCGGCGCTGGCCGCCTCCAGCCGGTCACTCACCGACTCCGCGCCCTCCTCCGCCGGGCCGGCGTCCTCGTCGAGGCCCGCGAGCAGACCGCGCAGCCGCATGGCGACCCGCAGGCGCAGCGCGGTGTCGTCCGCGGTGGCCGTCAGCGCCTCGGTCAGCTGGTCGATGGTGGCCAGCACGCTCTCCGGGGTCGCGCCGCCGCCCGTCACCAGGCCCTCCAGGAGCAGTCCGGCCACCGCCGCCGGGGTCGGCCGGTCGAAGACCAGCGTCGCCGGCAGGGACAGGCCGGTGGCGGCGGTCAGCCGGTTGCGCAGATCGACCGCGGTCAGCGAGTCGAACCCGAACTCCTTGAACGGGCGGCGGGCCTCGACCGCGTCCGGGCCGTCGTGCCCGAGGACGGCGGCGGCGTGGCCGCGCACCAGGTCGAGCGCGATCTGCTCGTGCTCGTGCGGGGGTGCGGCGGCCAGCTGCTCGCGCAGCGCCGCACCGGCGTCGGCCGGCGGGGCGGCCTCGGCGGTCGCCCGCAGGGCCCGGACGTCCGGCAGGTCGGCGATCAGCGGGCGGGACCTCGCGAAGCCGAAGGCCGGGGCGAAGACCGACCAGTCGACGTCGGCGACCGCGAGGAAGGTCTCCCCCGCCCCGGCGGCCTGCCGCATCGCGGTGATCGCGGCCTCGGGGGACATGCCCCGGAAGCCGCGCCGGCGCATGTACTCCTCGCCGCCGGTCGCCTCGGCCATCCCGCCGCCGTCCCACAGCCCCCAGGCCACCGAGGTGACCGGCAGGCCACGCTCGCGGGCCTGCTCGGCCAGCACGTCGAGGGCGGCGTTGGCCGCGCCGTAGGTGCCCTGGCGGGCGCTGCCCCAGACGCCCGAGTTGGACGAGAACAGCACCGCCTGCTCCAGGTGCGCCGGGTCGAGCAGGTCGAGCAGGTGGACCGCGCCCTCGACCTTGCCGGAGCTCACCTCCGCCAGCTCGGCCGCGGTCGCGTCGGCGAGCAGGCCGGGGCTGAGCGTGCCGGCGGCGTGGACCAGGGCGGTGACCGGCCCGGGCAGACCGGCCAGCAGCTCGGCGACCTGCGTCCGGTCGGCGGTGTCGCAGGCGGCGACGGTCACCCGCGCGCCGAGCGCGGTCAGCTCCTCGCGCAGGTCCACGGCGCCGGGGGCGGCCTCGCCCCGGCGGCTGGTGAGCACGACGTGGTCGGCGCCGGACCCGGCGGCCCACCGGGCCACGTGCGCGCCGAGCGCGCCGGTGCCCCCGGTGATCAGCACGGTGCCGCGCGGCTCCCACAGCGGTGCGGCCGGGTCGGCCGGCGCGGGCAGCAGGCGGCGGGCCAGCACACCGCCGGTGCGGACGGCCACCTGGTCCTCGTCGTCGAGGCCGGCGAGGACGGCCGCCGTCCGGCCCGCGGAGCGGGCGTCCAGCGTGGCGGGCAGGTCGAGCACGCCGCCCCAGGCCTCCGGGTGCTCCAGGGCGAAGGTGCGGGCCAGCGCCCAGACCTGCGCGGGGGCGAGCCGGGGCGCCGGGTCGCCGGGGACGGCGGCGACCGCGCCCCGGGTGAGGATCCACAGCGCGGTGTCCACGCCGCCGATCTCCCGGAACAGCGCGAGCGTGTCGAGGAGCCCCCGCTCGTCGTCGTCGCCGAGCGCCAGCAGCGACACGACGCCCCGGTAGGGCCCGGCGGCCAGGGTCGTCCGGTCGACGGCCGTGCTGTGCTCGACCTCGGCGCCGGCGGCGGCCAGCAGCTCCGTCACCTCGCCGGGGTCGACGTCGGCCGGGTGGAGGACCAGCCAGGTGCCCGACAGCCGGCCCGGCTCCGGCTCCGGCAGGGACCTGAACGCGATCCGGAACCGCCAGGCGTCCAGCTGCGAGCGCTCCTGGCGACCGCGGCGCCAGCCGGCGAGCGCGGGCAGCACGGGCGTGAGGGCGCCGGGATCGACGCCCAGGGTCTTGCCGAGCAGCGCCGCGTCCGCCGTCTCGACCGCGTTCCAGAACTCGTCGTCCGGGTCGTCGGCGGCCACGCCGGGCTCGTCGGCCAGCCAGTAGCGCTGGTGCTGGAACGCGTAGGTGGGGACCCCGGGCGCCCGGCGGCCTCCGGCGAGCAGCGCGGCCCAGTCGACCGGCACGCCGGCCACCCACGCCTCGGCGAGGGTCCGGACCTGGCGGCCGGGACCGTCCTCGTCACGGCGGAGCGTGCCGGCCACGGCCGCCTCGCCCGGACCGGCGACGTCCTGGATGCTGGCGGTGAGCACCGGGTGCGGGCTGACCTCGACGAAGTGCCGGTAGCCGTCGGCGAGCAGGCGCCCCACGGTCGCGGCGAACCGGACCGGCTGCCGCAGGTTGTCGTACCAGTAGTCGGCGCCGTCCTCGGGCGTCATGGGCTCGGCCCGGACGGTCGAGTACCAGGGCACCCGGCCGGCACCGATGCGCACCGGGGCGAGCCCCTCCAGCACGCGGTCACGGAGGACCTCGACCTGGACGGAGTGGCCGGCGGCACTGGACTTGACCCGGCGTGCCCGCACGCCCTCCGCCTCGTAGCGGGCGGCCAGCTCGTCGACCGCGTCGGACTCGCCGGCCACGATCACCGAGGCCGGTCCGTTCACCGCGGCGATCTCCAGCCGGATCCGCCCCCGGCCGTCCTCGTACTCGGCGATCCGGGCGGCCACGTCGGCCTCGGCCGCGGCGACCGAGAGCATGGCGCCGGCGCCGGCGATCGCCATCAGTTCCCGGCTGCGCAGCGCGACGATCCGGGCCGCGTCGGCGAGGGTGAGCGCACCGGCGACGCAGGCCGCCGCGATCTCGCCCTGGGAGTGCCCGACGACCGCCGCCGGGGTGACGCCGTGCGCGTCCCACCAGGCCGCCAGCGAGACCATCACGGAGAACAGCACCGGCTGGACGACGTCGAGCCGGCCGAGCGGCGGGGTCCCCGGCTCCTGGCGGAGCACCGCCTCCACCGACCAGTCCAGGTAGGCGCCGAGGGCGGCGTCGCACTCGCGCAGGCGGGTGGCGAAGGCCGGGGAGCTCTCCAGCAGCCCCGCGGCCATGCCCTCCCACTGGCCGCCCTGGCCGGGGAAGACGAGGACCACGCCGCCGGGGGGCCCGGCCACTCCGGCGACGACGCCGGCCGCGGGCCGCCCGTCGGCCAGCGCGGCCAGCGCGGGTCCGTCCAGCGCGACGGCGCGGTGCTCCAGCCGGGCCCGGCCGGCGAGGGTGTGCGCGACGTCGGTCAGCGGCAGGCCGGGCCGCTCGCGCAGGAACGCGGCCAGTCGGCGGGCCTGCGCGGCCGGCACGCCCCGGTCGCGGCCGGAGAGCAGCAGCGGGACGACCGGCAGCTCCGGGTTCTCCGGCGCGGGCGGCACGGACGGCGCCTGCTCCAGCACGACGTGGGCGTTGGTGCCGCTGATGCCGAAGGAGGAGACGGCGGCGCGGCGCGGCCGGCCGGTCTCGGGCCAGGACCGCTCGGCGTCCAGCAGCGCGACGGCGCCGGACTCCCAGTCGATGTGCGGGGAGGGGGCGTCGATGTGCAGGCTGCGGGGCAGCAGCCCGTGGTCGAGCGAGAGGATCATCTTGATCAGTCCGGCGACGCCGGCGGCGGCCTGGGTGTGGCCGAGGTTGGACTTCACCGAGCCGAGCCAGAGCGGCGCGTCGCCGTCGCGGTCCTGGCCGTACGTGGCCAGCAGGGCCTGGGCCTCGATCGGGTCGCCCAGCCGGGTGCCGGTGCCGTGCGCCTCGACCGCGTCGACGTCCTGCGGCGTCAGACCGGCGTTGGCCAGCGCGGCCCGGATGACCCGCTGCTGGGAGGGGCCGTTGGGCGCGGTCAGGCCGTTCGAGGCGCCGTCCTGGTTGACCGCCGTGCCCCGGACGACCGCCAGCACGGGGTGGCCCAGGCGCAGGGCGTCCGAGAGCCGCTCGACCAGCAGCACGCCCGCCCCCTCCGACCAGGTGGCCCCGTCGGCGGCGGCGGAGAACGGCTTGCACCGGCCGTCGGCGGCCGAACCGCCCTGCCGGGCGACCTCGACGAAGGTGCTGGGGTTCGCCATCACCGAGACGCCGCCGGCCAGCGCGAGCTCGCACTCGCCCCGGCGCAGGGACTCCGCGGCCAGGTGCAGCGCGACCAGCGAGGAGGAGCAGGCGGTGTCGACGGTGAGCGCCGGGCCCTCCAGACCGAAGACGTAGGAGACGCGGCCGGACGCCACGCTGCCGGAGACACCGGTCGCGCGGTAGCCCTCGACGCCCTCGGGCAGCGTCGACAGGCCGGTGCCGTAGTCGTGGTACATCAGGCCGGTGAAGACGCCGGTCCGGGAGCCGCGCAGCCCGGTCGGGTCGAGGCCGGCACGTTCGAACGCCTCCCACGAGGTCTCCAGCAGCAGCCGCTGCTGCGGGTCCATCGCGAGGGCCTCGCGCGGGGAGATGCCGAACAGGCCGGCGTCGAACTCGCCGGCGTCGTGCAGGAAGCCGCCCTGCCGGGTGAAGTGGTAGCCGCCGAAGTCCCAGCCGCGGTCGGTGGGGAAGCCGGAGATCGCGTCGCCGCCGTCGCGCAGCAGCTGCCAGAGGTCCTCGGGGGTGCGCACCCCGCCGGGGAAGCGGCAGGCCATGCCGATGACGGCGATCGGCTCGTCGGTGCGCACCGGGCCGGTCCGCTCCGGCGCCGCGTCCGCCGTCCGGTCGGAACCGAGCGCCCGGTCGAGCAGGTAGCGGGCGATGGCACGGGCGTTGGGGTAGTCGAACGCGAGCGTCGCCGGCAGCGTCAGGCCGGTGGCGGGCTGCAGGCGGTTGCGCAGCTCGACCGCGGTCAGCGAGTCGAAGCCCAGCTCGCGCAGCGCCCGGTTGCCGTCGATCGCGCTGCCCGCGGCGAACCCCAGGACGGCGGCGATCGTGCCGCGGACCAGTTCGGTGGCGGTCTGCTCGCGCTCCGCCTCGGGCAGACCGGCGAGCCGCCGGGCGAACGTGCCCGGGCCGTCGGCGGTGGCGGCCCGGCGCGGGCCGGTCCGGACCAGCCCGGACAGGACGGGCGGGAGCAGCCCGCCCTCGGCGGTGGTCCGCAGCGCGGGCAGGCTCAGCGCGACCGGCACGGCCAGCGCGGTGTCGGCGCGCAGGGCCGCGTCGAACAGCGCCAGGCCCTGCCCGACCTCCAGCGGCAGGATGCCGCCGCGCCGCAGCCGGCGCCGGTCGGCGTCGGTGAGGTTGCCGGCCATGCCCTCGTCGGTGTCCCACAGGCCCCAGGCCAGCGAGGTCGCCGGCAGGCCCCGGGCCCGCCGGAAGGCCGCGAACGCGTCGGTGAACGTGTTGGCGGCGGCGTAGTTGGCCTGCCCGGCGTTGCCGAGGACGCCGGCGGCCGAGGAGAACAGCACGAACGCGGCGAGCGGCCGGCCGGCCGTGGCCTCGTGCAGGTTGCGGACGGCGTCCGTCTTGGGACGCAGGACGGCGTCCAGCCGGTCGGGGGTGAGGTCGGCCAGCAGCCCGTCGTCGAGCACCCCGGCGGTGTGGACGACGGCGGTGACCGGCACGCCGCTCAGCGCGGCCTCGACGGCCGCCCGGTCGGTGACGTCGCAGGCGACCGCGCGCACGTGCGCACCGTCGAGGTCGAGGCCGCCGCCGGAGCGGGACAGCAGCAGCAGGTCGCGGACCCCGTGGGCGGCGACCAGGTGACGGGCGATCAGGCGGCCGAGCGTGCCGGTGGCGCCGGTGACCACCACCGTGCCGGCGGTCAGGTCGGGGAGTTCGCCGTCCGGTCCGGCGTGCCGGACGATCCGGGGCACCACGATCCGGTCGCCGCGCACCGCCGCCTGGGGGTGTCCGGCGGCGAGCACGTCCGGGATCCGGTCCGCGGTCGGGGCGTCGACGACGGTGAGGCGGCCGGGGTGCTCGTTCTGTGCGGAGCGGACCAGCCCCCAGACGGCCGCCGAGAGCAGTCCGGGCACGGCGTCCCCGGGGTCCGCGGCGATCGCGCCGTCGGTGTGCACGACCAGGTGGGTGTCGGACCGGCGTTCGTCGCCGAGGAACCGCTGGAGGGTCTCCAGCAGCTGTCCGGTGCGGCTGCGCACCGCGTCGGCGTCCGGGGCGGCGCCCGGGTCGGCGGTGGTCGCGGGGTCGGCGCCCGGGGCGGGGGCGGTCGCGGTGCAGTCCAGCACCAGGACCTCGCCGGGGTCGGCGGGGAGCGCGTCGCCTAGCGTGATCGTGGGCAGCGCGCCCGCCGCGCCCGCCGGCACGCCGGCGTCCGTCCAGTCCAGCGTGTAGAGCGGGGCGTCGGGTGCGGCGCCGGTCCGGTCGGCCGTGACCGGCCGGACCGCGAGCGCGTCGACGTCGAGGACGGGGAGCCCCGCCTCGTCTGCGACGTGCAGCCGGACCGTCTCGGCTCCCTCGCCCGCGGTGAGCCGGACCCGCAGGGAGCGGGCACCGACGGCGTGCAGGCGGACGCCGTTGAAGGCGAACGGCAGCCGGGCCGCGCCGTCCTCACCGGGCACCAGACCACCGGCGGCCAGCGCGTGCAGGCAGGCGTCGAGCAGCGCCGGGTGGAGACCGAAGCCGCCGGGGTCGGCGTCGCCCCCGGTGCCGAGGGCGACCTCGGCGAGGATCTCGCCGTCACGGCGCCACACCTGGCGCAGGCCCCGGAACACGGGACCGTACACCAGGCCGGTGTCCGCCAGCGCGGCGTAGAGGGTCTCGGCGTCGACCGGCTCGGCGTCGCGCGGCGGCCACGGCAGGTCGGCCGGCGGGTCAGCCGGCGGCGGTACCGGTGCCGAGCCGGCCGGGCGGAGGGTGCCGGTGGCGTGGGTCGTCCAGGGGTGTTCCCCGTCGGGGCGGGAGTGGACGGTGACCGTGCGGCCCCCGCCCTCCCGCCCGGTCGCGGCGACGGTGACGCGCAGGTCCGCCCCGCCGGCCTCGGGCAGCGCCAGCGGGGCCTGGAGCAGGAGCTCCTCGACGACCGGGGCGTCGGTGAACTCTCCGGCCGCGAGGACCAGTTCGACCAGTGCCGCGCCGGGGACCAGGACGGTGCCGAGCACGTCGTGGTCGACGAGCCAGGGCTGGGTGCGCCGGGAGAGGTGCCCGGTGAAGACGACGGTGTCGGAGTCGGGCAGCCGGACGGCCGCCGCGAGCAGCGGGTGGCCGGTGCCGTCCAGGCCGGCCCCGGCGAGGTCGCCCGTGCCGGGCTCGGAGGCGAGCCAGTAGTGCTGCCGCTGGAAGGGGTAGGTCGGCAGGTCGGGCAGGCGGCGGCCGTCGGTGGGCCAGGCCCGCCAGTCGACCTCGGCGCCGCGGACCCACGCCTCGCCGAGCGCGCGGATCTGCCCGGCCGGGCCGTCCTCGCCCCGGCGCAGCGTCCCCCACACCCCCGCGTCCGGAGCGCACTGCTCCAGCGCCATGGTGAGCACCGGGTGCCCCGACACCTCCGCGAACAGCCGGAAGCCCTCCCCCGCCAGCTTCTCCACGACCGGCCCGAAGCGGACCTGGTCGCGCAGGTTGGACCACCAGTAGGCCGCGTCCACCGGCTCCGTGACCCGCTCCCCCGTCACCGTCGAGAACCACGGAACA
>NZ_JBHXKE010000334.1:0-7738 GCF_042722765.1 Kitasatospora sp. NPDC058406 | reverse complement strand
CGTGCCTGGGCCTAACCAGGGGCCCAGGCACAACCCCACGCAGACACGCGAGACGCGAGAAGAGATTCACACCATGGCGAACTTCACCGCCGCGGACGTCAAGAAGCTCCGTGAGCTCACCGGCGCCGGCATGATGGACTGCAAGAAGGCCCTGGACGAGGCCGAGGGCAACGTCGAGAAGGCCGTCGAGCTTCTGCGCATCAAGGGCCAGAAGGGCGTTGCCAAGCGCGAGGGCCGTGACGCCTCCAACGGCGCCGTCGCCGCGCTGATCGCCGACGACAAGAAGTCCGGCGTTCTGGTCGAGCTCAACTGCGAGACCGACTTCGTCGCCAAGGGTGACAACTTCGTGAAGGTCGCCGACGCGATCGCCACCCACGTCGCCAAGACCGCCCCGGCAGACCTGGACGCCGCTCTGGCCTCCGAGATCGAGGCCGGCAAGACCGTCCAGCAGTTCGTGGACGAGGCCAACGCGACCCTGGGTGAGAAGATCGTCTTCCGCCGCTTCGCGCAGTTCGACGGTGACGGCTTCGTCGCGGTCTACCTGCACAAGACCAGCCCCGACCTCCCGCCGGCCGTCGGCGTCCTGGTCGAGCTGGACAAGGAGAACGCCGAGGTCGCCAAGGACGTCGCGCAGCACATCGCCGCGTTCGCGCCGAAGTACCTCTCGCGCGAGGACATCCCGGCCGAGGACCTGGAGAACGAGCGCCGCGTCGCCGAGGCCACCGCCCGCGAGGAGGGCAAGCCGGAGGCCGCCCTGCCGAAGATCGTCGAGGGTCGCGTCACGGGCTTCGTGAAGGAGAACTCCGTCCTGGAGCAGGCCTTCGCGAAGGACAACAAGAAGTCCGTCGCCAAGGTCCTCGAGGAGAACGGCGTCGCCCTCAAGCGCTTCGCCCGCTTCCGCGTCGGCGCCTGAGCCACGTTCCACCGGACTCCCGGCGAGCTTAGGCTGGGAACCGCCCCCGCCCGCTGATCAGGGCGGGCGGGACGCGCCGAACGGGCTCACCCAGCGCCACATCCGTGGGCGGGCCGCGTCGGCAGCATGAACGACGAGGAGGCCATTGCCGTGCAGGACACCGAACCGGTTCCCGCGGCAGTGGCCTCCTCGCGTGTACGCGCAGGCCGGGGATCCGCACATCCACGCCTGTGAACCAGTAGGTGTAGAAGGAGAAGTCCATGCAGGAGACGCAGGAGACCGCGCAGGACACCCCGACCGGTTCGCGTCGCCGGGTGATGCTGAAGCTGTCCGGTGAGGCGTTCGCCGGTGGTGGCGGACTCGGCGTCGACCCCGACGTCGTGCACGCGATCGCCCGCGAGATCGCCACGGTCGTCCGCGCCGGCACCGAGGTCGCGGTGGTCATCGGCGGCGGTAACTTCTTCCGCGGCGCGGAGCTGCAGGTCCGCGGTATGGACCGGGCCCGCTCGGACTACATGGGCATGCTCGGCACGGTCATGAACTGCCTCGCGCTCCAGGACTTCCTGGTCAAGGAGGGCATCGAGACCCGGGTCCAGACCGCCATCACCATGGGCCAGGTCGCCGAACCGTACCTGCCCCTGCGCGCCGTCCGGCACCTGGAGAAGGGCCGTGTGGTGATCTTCGGCGCCGGTATGGGCATGCCGTACTTCTCCACCGACACCACCGCCGTCCAGCGGGCCCTGGAAATCCACGCCGACGTGCTGCTGATGGGCAAGAACGGTGTGGACGGCGTCTACGACTCCGACCCGCGGACCAACCCGGACGCGGTCAAGTTCGACGCGCTGGAGTACTCCGAGGTCATCACCCGCGACCTGAAGGTCGCCGACCTCACCGCGATCACGCTGTGCAAGGACAACAACCTCCCGATGCTGGTCTTCGAGCTGCTGGCGGAGGGCAATATCGCGCGTGCGGTGAAGAGTGAGAAGATCGGCACACTCATCAGCCAGGATTCTGTCCGGGCCTGAGCAGCAACCAGCCGTACGGGTCGGTGACGACCGGGCGTGGTCAGCGTGATCACCGCGTCCGGC
Organism: Kitasatospora sp. NPDC058406; assembly: GCF_042722765.1. Classification (NCBI taxonomy): domain Bacteria; kingdom Bacillati; phylum Actinomycetota; class Actinomycetes; order Kitasatosporales; family Streptomycetaceae; genus Kitasatospora; species Kitasatospora sp. NPDC058406. The sequence goes on along the minus strand of NZ_JBHXKE010000334.1, from coordinate 5,737 downwards.
CGTGACGCCGATACCGGTCGGGACAACCGCAGATCAACCGGACAGGGAGTACACAGTGATCGAAGAGACCCTCCTCGAGGCCGAGGAGAAGATGGAGAAGGCCGTCGTCGTCGCCAAGGACGACTTCGCCGCCATCCGTACGGGCCGCGCCCACCCGGCGATGTTCGCCAAGATCGTGGCCGAGTACTACGGTGCCGTGACGCCGATCAACCAGCTGGCCTCCTTCTCCGTGCCGGAGCCGCGGATGGCGGTCGTCTCGCCGTTCGACAAGACCGCGCTGAAGGCCATCGAGCAGGCGATCCGCGACTCCGACCTGGGCGTCAACCCGTCCAACGACGGTTCCATCATCCGGGTGGTGCTGCCCGAGCTCACCGAGGAGCGCCGCCGGGAGTTCATCAAGGTCGCCCGCGGCAAGGGCGAGGACGCCAAGGTCTCGATCCGCGCCGTGCGCCGCAAGGCCAAGGACGCCATCGACAAGCTGGTCAAGGACGGCGAGGTCGGCGAGGACGACGGTCGCCGCGGGGAGAAGGAGCTCGACGACACCACGGCCAAGTACGTGGCCGCCGTCGACGAGCTGCTGAAGCACAAGGAAGCCGAGCTGCTCGAAGTCTGATGAACGACGCCCCTGACGCCCCTGGCTATTGGGGCCCATCCGACCAGCAGTACCCGCCGTACCAGCCGCACCGGCCTGCGCAGACACCGAACGCGCCTGCGCAGGCCCCCGGTGCGGCGGCGCCCGGCACGCCGGCGCCCGCGCCCTACCGGGAGGCCCCGGGACAGCACGCGGCCCCGGCGCAGCCGCACGGACGGCACGGGGCACCGGAGCAGTACGGGGCCCCGGACGGGTTCGGGGCTTCCGAGCAGTACGGAGCCCCGGACCGGTACGGCAACCAGTACGGCACCCCGGAGCAGTACGGGGCCCCGGAACAGCAGGGCGTCCGAGGGCCGTACGACGGCCCGGGACGGCACGGCGCGGGTGACCCCGGCCACCGAACGGGTCACTCCCAGCAGTCTCCGGTGTACTGGGGCGCCGACGCGGAGGAGACTCAGGTCATGCCTCCCGTAGCGGCCGACGCGGGACCCCGGCCGGGAGCCCGGCCCGGGCCCGAACCCGCCGAGGGGCCGGTCCGGGAAGCCGGCCGGCTGAGCGGTCCGCTGTTCCGGGACGAGCAGCCCGGCCCGGCGGAGCCGGGTTCGTCGGAGACGGTCGTGCTGCGCGCGATCACCGACGACACCGCCCCCGCCCCCGGTGCCCGGCCGTACCAGGGCGCCGCGGCGTACCCGGTGCCCCCGGGTCACCCGGCGGCGCCTCACCCTGCGGCGGGGCAGCCCCACCCCGTGCCGTCGTTCCACCCAGGGCAGGAGACATCCGTGGCGCAGCCCGACCCGCAGCCGCAACAGCGCAAGCAGCGCGGTGGTCGCAATCTCCAGGCCGCGATAGGCGTGGGTGTCGGCCTCGGCGCGGTGATCGTCGCCTCGTTGTTCTTCGTCAAGGCCCTGTTCCTCGTCGTGGTGATCGCGGCGGTGTCGGTCGGCATCTGGGAGCTGACCAGCCGGCTGGCCGAGCGCAAGGAGATCAAGGCGCCGCTCGTCCCGCTGGTCGCGGGTGGCATCGCGATGGTCGCCACCGGCTACTGGTCGGGGATCCAGTGGGCGGCCGCTTCGCTCGCGCTGACCGGACTGGCGGTGATGGTCTGGCGGATGGCCGAGCCGCCGGAGAACTACCTGCGGGACATAACGGCCGGCATTTTCACCGCCTTCTACGTCCCCTTCCTGGCCACCTTCGTGGCGATGATGCTGGCGGCCGACGACGGCCCGCAGCGGATCGTGCTCTTCCTGATCGTCACGGTCTGCAGTGACACCGGGGCCTACGCGGTGGGCTACAAGTTCGGCAGGACCAAGCTGGCGCCGACGATCAGCCCGGGCAAGACCCGTGAGGGCCTGGCCGGCGGTATCGGCCTGTCGATGCTGGCGGGCGCGCTGCTGATGCAGTTCGTGATCGACGACGGCAGCTGGTGGCAGGGTCTGATCCTGGGCGGTTGCGCGGCGGTCACCGCGACCCTGGGCGACCTGGGCGAGTCGATGATCAAGCGCGACCTCGGCATCAAGGACATGGGCACGCTGTTGCCCGGTCACGGCGGCATCATGGACCGGCTGGACTCGCTGCTGCCGACCGCCCCGGTGGTCTGGTTGCTGCTGGCGGCCTTCGTCGGCAGCTGAGCCGCAGGCCGGAGGGACGGTGCCCGCAGGCCGGCCCCGGAGGCCGGACCAGGGCCGCGATCAGGGCCGCGATCAGGGCTTCGACCAGAGGTGTGAGCAGGGCCCCGGACGCCAGGCGTCCGGGGCCCGCGCCGTCTGCGACACTGGATGAACCATGCCTAAGCCCGGAGAACTCACCTTTGCCGCGCCGCGCGGCGCGAAGCCCCCGCGACACCTCGCCGACCTGAGCCCCACCGAGCGCAAGGAGGCCGTCGCCGAGCTGGGCGAGCAGCCGTTCCGCTCGAAGCAGCTCTCCAACCACTACTTCGGCCGGATGTCGAACGACCCGGCGAGCTGGACGGACATCCCCGCCGCCAGCCGGGAGAAGCTCACCGAGGCCCTGCTGCCCGAGCTCATGTCGGTGGTCCGCCACGTGTCCTGCGACGACGACACCACCCGCAAGACGCTCTGGAAGCTGTTCGACGGCACCCTCGTCGAGTCGGTGCTGATGCGCTACCCGGACCGGGTCACCATGTGCATCAGCTCGCAGGCCGGATGCGGCATGAACTGCCCGTTCTGCGCGACCGGACAGGCCGGGCTGACCCGGAACCTCTCCACCGCCGAGATCGTCGAGCAGATCGCCGCCGGGATGCGCGCGCTCAAGGACGGCGAGATCCCGGGCGGTGAGGCGCGGCTCTCCAACGTGGTCTTCATGGGCATGGGCGAGCCGCTCGCGAACTACAACCGCGTGCTGGCCTCGATCCGCCGTCTGACCGACCCGGCGCCGGACGGCTTCGGTCTCTCCCAGCGGGGCATCACGGTCTCCACCGTCGGGCTGGTCCCGGCGATGAACCGGCTGGCGGACGAAGGACTCAGCTGCCGCCTGGCGCTCTCGCTGCACGCCCCGGACGACGAGCTGCGCGACGAGCTGGTGCCGGTCAACACCCGGTGGAAGGTCGCCGAGGTGCTGGACGCGGCGTGGAACTACGCGGAGAAGTCCGGCCGCCGGATCTCCATCGAGTACGCGCTGATCAAGGACATCAACGACCAGGCGTGGCGGGCGGACCTGCTCGGCCGGCTGATCAAGAACCACCGGGTGCACGTCAACCTGATCCCGCTGAACCCGACCCCGGGCTCCAAGTGGACGGCCTCCCGGCCCGAGGACGAGCGCGAGTTCGTCCGGAGGCTGCAGTCCCACGGAGTGCCGACCACCGTCCGGGACACCCGCGGCCAGGAGATCGACGGCGCCTGCGGCCAGCTCGCCGCAGCAGGCTGAGCCGGAGCGATCCGAGCGGCGGGGTCAGCGCAGGCCGGCCGCGGCCAGCGCCGCGGTGGCCCCGCCGGTGACCAGCAGGACCGTGCCGACCATCAGTGTCCGCAGCGCGACCGCGCCGAACAGTATCCGGGGTGCGACGCCGAGCCGCAGCAGGGTCTCGGCGACCCCCCGGCGGGCGGTGCGCAGTTCGGCCAGCCGGGCCGCCACCGCGGCGACTGCGCAGCTCAGGACGAGAGCCGCCTCGATCGCGGGCAGGACGTCCGCGCTGCCCGGCTCGCCGATCCAGTAGCGGACGGTGGTGAGCACCACCGCGAGCACCAGGGTGAGTACCGCGAGCGGCGGACCGAGCCGGCGGGCCTGCGCGGTCAGGCCGCGCCCGGCGAGCAGGCGCAGCGGGGTGGGCCGGCCGAGTGCGAGCAGCCGGCCGGCCCATCCGAGCAGCGGCCCCGTGAGGAGGGCGAGGCCCAGGGCACCGGCGATCCAGCCGCCGAGGGCCGCGGTGCTGGTGGTGCCGAGCCCGGCCGGCAGGTGGATCGGGCGGCCGTCGGCGGCGGCGCCGGGCCGGAGGGCGATCAGTTCCAGGGCGAGGCCGATCACGGCGAGGCCGACCGGCAGGGCGAGCCGCCAGGGGCCGAACCCGGTCGGCTCGGGCCCGGGGCGGCCGGGCAGGGTCTCGGCGTGCGAGACCGCGCCGGCCGCCGCGATCCCGGCGGTGAGCGGGACGAGGGCGAGCAGGGTCACCGGCGCGGCGGCCGGGAGCGGTACGCCCATGCCGAGTTCGTCGGCGAGTGCCGGACCGGCGATGTCGTTGCGCAGGACCAGGAAGACCAGCAGGGTCAGGACGGAGCCGGCGCCGCAGGCGAGCGCGACCTCGCCGGCGATCAGGGCCCGGATCCGGGCGGACCCGGCGCCGGCGGCGGTGAGGCCGGTGATCCGTTCGGGCCACCGGGCCGGGACGGCGCGGGCGGCGACGGCGGCGAACCAGCCGACGGCGGCCAGTGGCGGCAGGCACCAGAGCAGCCGGGGGAGGGCGCCGGTGCCGCCGAGCGGCTCGCTCATCGCGCGGCCGAGGGCGCGCAGGAGGAAGGCGGCGACGACCGCGCCGGCCAGGGCGGTCAGCAGCCAGCGGCCGAGGTCGAGGGCCCGGTAGCCCCGGGCCAGACGGAGATAGAACACGTCGACTCTTTCAGCGGCAGGCGGCAGGCGGCAGGCGGCGGGCGGCGGGCGGCGGGCGATAGGCGTCGTCAGCGGCCGGTGGCGGGGACGGCGGAGGGCCCGGCGGCTCCGGTGCCTCCGGCGGCGACGGGGCCGCCGCGGGTGACGGGCGCGGCAGGGGCGGACGGCCGGCCGTCGACGAGCGCGACGGAACGGTCCGCGTACCGGACGAGCTCGGGGTCGTGGGTGGCCAGCACGAGGGTGAGCTGGTGCGAGCGGGCCGCGCTGGTCAGTATCCGCATGACCTGTTCGGCGGTCTCGCGGTGCAGCGGGGCGGTCGGGTCGTCGGCGAAGACGACCGGCGGCAGCGGGGCGAGCGCGCGGGCGACGGCGACCCGCTGCCGCTGGCCCTGCACCAGTCGATCCGGCCGGACCTTGGCGAGCTCGCCGATGTCGAGGCGCTCCAGCCACTCGTCGGCGGCGGTGTAGGCGGCCTTGCCGCCGGCCCCGGCGAGCAGCAGCGGCAGGGCGACGTTCTCACGGGCGGTCAGTTCGGGCACCAGGTGCGGTTCGGAGCCGACGAAGCCGAAGCGGTCGCGGCGGAGCCGTTCCCGGCCGGCCCGGCTCAGGGTGTGCACGGGGGAGCTGTTGAACCAGACCTCGCCCTCGTCGACCGGGAGGAGCGCGGAGAGACAGCCGAGCAGAGTGCTCTTGCCGGAGCCGCGCGGACCGGTGACGGCGAGCACCTCGCCCTCCCGCACACCGATCGAGACGCCGCGCAGCGCGGGGGTGCCGTGATGGGACTTGACGATCCCCCGGGCCCACAGCACGTCGTTGTCAGGAGGGGACGCTGACATGAGGTTCCATCCTGGGTGGCCGCAGGGATATGACAGTCGTCAGATTAGAACGATCGGGCCTGGGCGCGGGTGCGGCACACTGGCCCATCAGGGGCAAATCACCCGGAATCAGGCGTGTTTGATCGAAGAACCGGTCGTGAAAACCGTCGGGGACGGTCCGGAGGAACGGCGGGCGGGGGAGCAGACGGGCGGTGGCCCGCGACCGGGTGCCGGGGGAAACGCCGCAGGGCGGCCCCGCGGGAAGCGGGAC
>NZ_JBHXKE010000333.1:0-7758 GCF_042722765.1 Kitasatospora sp. NPDC058406 | reverse complement strand
CCTCCTCCGGTCCCGGAGGGGCGGACCGCCGCGGCTTCTTTTCACGGGTCAGTCCCAGTTGACCGAACCGCACTTCCGGCAGATCGTCGGCTGGCCGGCGATGAGGTTGAAAATGGGATTCCAGTCGGCGCCGATCCGGTTGACGACCTCGCTGAAGGTGCCGGGCTTGGCCCCGAAGGCCCTGGCGTTGCTGATCCTGACCTGGTCGGTCACCTGCCGGCAGGCCTTGTTGTCGCAGTAGGCGGACACGGCCTCGCCCACGCCGGTGTTGAGCAGTCGCTTGATGATCGACGACGGGACGGAGATATTCGCGGTCACGGAACCCCCTCGAACGGTTTCTGTCATGCGCAACGCCGAATTCGTTGCGAGAAACTCGACCTGCAAGCAGGTTAACCACACGTGCGGCCGCCCCGAAAGGGAATTCACGAAACACGGAAAACAACGCCCCGGCGCCACTCGGAATTGATTCCCGAATTCCCGCGAACCCGCAACAGGACCGGGACGGCGGCCGAAAAACCCGTGGCCCACCCCCTCCGCGAGGGGGTGGGCCACGGGCCGGACGGACTCGGAAGCGGGCTGCCGGAGCGTCAGTCCGCCGGACGGCGGGCCGCCGCGAGCCGGGCCGAGACGGCCGTGAACAACTCGCGGGCCGGGTGCAGGTCCGGCTCCACCGCCAGCGCCCGCCGCAGCAGCACCAGCGCGGAGGGACCGTCGCCGGACCGGGCCAGCTCCAGCGCCTCGTTGTAGTCGATCCGCCCGGCGTAGCGCAGCCTCACCAGGGCCGCCAGGTCCTCCCGGCAGGAGGGGCAGCGCAGGGTCTCCGGATCGGCGGGGACGGCGCACTGCGGGCAGGGCACCTCGATCGGCGCGACCGTGTCCGCCGGCCCGTCGCCGGGCGGGGCTTCACCCGGCCACGCGTCACTCACCGGCGCCCCGCCCGCACGCTCCCCGTCCACGGATGCCTCGCCCGCACGCCCCCCGTCCACGGATGCCTCGCTCATCGCGGCCCCGCCTCCTCCGGGCGGACCGGGCCGAGCGACTCGGCCGTCGGCTCGCTGCCCATCTCGCGCTGCGCCTCCGCGTACAGCTGCAGCAGGGCCGAGGTGTGCCGGTTCGCCGCCTCCATGTTGGCCGACTCGACCGCCGAGTCCAGGCCGCGCAGCTCCGCCATGATCCGCTGGGCCAGGGCCGGCGAGACCAGGTTCTGGTTGACGTAGACGTTGCACATGGTGAGCATCCGGAAGGTGTGCCCGAGCGAGTCGCACAGCTCGTCCGCGCGGGCGGCGGCGGCCATCGCGCCCTCCCAGTCGGCCGCCTCCCGGCGCAGCCGCAGCTCCGCGGCCACCGAACGGAGCCGGTCCAGGTCGCTCGGATCGAGGTGCTTCTCGCAGTAGTGCAGGAACAGGCTCAGGTACGCCTCCGAACCGCGCACCCAGCGCTGGGCCTTGAGCTGGCGCTGGGCCCGCTCCAGGGCCTCGTCCACCGACTGGCCACGGCTCTGGCCGGCGGCCAGGTCGTCGAGGGTGTCCATCAGCCGCTGCGCGTCGCGCATCTCGGCCTCGGTGAGCTCGGTGCCCCAGCGGTCGGTGAAGCTCTCGATCTGCCGCTGCTGCTCCTCCACCTGGACCTTCAACTCCGGGTCGAGGGTGACGCGTTCCAGCTTGACCGTCTTCTCGCCGCCGCCCTGGATGCGTACCGAGAGGGTGATGGTGCGGTCCCGGTCGAGGCCGAAGGAGACGTCGATCGGGGTACGGCCACCGAGTCCGGCCGGCAGGCGCAGGGTCAGGTGCCCGATCAGCTCGTTCCGCTGGGCGGTCTCGTGCTCGCCCTCGTAGACGGCGACCTCCAGCCGCTGGCGCCCGCTGCCGGAGACCACGAACTGCCGGCTGACCGGCGAACTCGTCGGGTAGCTGGTGTTCTTGGGGATGATGACGGCGAGACGGCCGTCGTTGAGCTCGATGCCGAGGTTCTTCGGGGTGATGTCGAAGGGGTTGGTGACCTGCATCAGCTCGCCGCAGCCCGTACACACCTCGACGCCGGGCGGGTTGACGATGCCGCAGGAGGCGCAGCGCAGGCCCATGTCCTCGGCGGCGGACGGGCCCACCCGGGTGTTCCCCGGGGCGGCGGAGTTCAGCGCCTCCCCGCAGAGTTCGCAGGAGGTGACGCCGGGGGCCGCCGGGGTGCCGCAGCGGGGGCAGTTGTCGCTCCGGACGACGGTGGCGGCCCGGGACGGCTGCGGGGCCGCACCGCCGGCCGAACCCGCCATTTCCTGACCGCACTTGGGGCACTCGGAGGCCGCGGTGTCCACCGGGACGTGGCAGCCGGGGCAGGAGATCCGGTCGCCGCCCAGCAGCGAGGTCGCGCAGTTGGAGCAGGCCGAGGCGGCCAGGTCCGCGGGGGCCCGGCACTCCGGGCACTCCACCTCGCCGACCAGCGCGGACTGGACGGCCGCGCCGAGCGCCACGCACTGCATCGGGTTGACGCCGCGGCGGACCCGCCGGGGCCCGAACACCTCGCCCAGCCGGCGCGCCACCAGCGGGATCGAGGTGGAACCGCCGACCAGCAGCACCTCGTCGATGTCCCCGACGGTGAGGTTGGCCTGCATGATGGCCTTGTGGGTCAGTTCGATGGTGCGCTCGATCTGGGCCTCGATCAGCTCCTCGAAGCGGGCCCGTTCGAACTCCGTCTCCAGCACCAGCTGACCGGCGCCGAGGCCCGGCAGGATGACCTCCGAGGCCTCCTGGTGGGACAGTTCGATCTTGACGGTCTCCGCCGTGGACGCGATCTTGGGCCGGTCCCGCAGGTCGGGCTGGTAGTCGGAGCCGTACTCGGCCCTGATGTCCTCCAGCAGCGCGGTGGTGATGGCGCGGTCGAAGTCGTCGCCGCCGAGCAGGTTGTCGCCCTCGATGCCGAGGACCGACACCGAGCCGGGCACCAGCAGCAGGATCGAGATGTCGAAGGTGCCGCCGCCGAGGTCGTAGACGAGGACGGTCCGGCCGTCGACCCCGGCCTCGGCCGTGATCCCGTAGGCGAGGGCGGCGGCCGTGGGTTCGTTGATGACCCGCAGCACGTGCAGGCCGGCCATCCGGCCCGCCTCCTGGGTGGCCGCGACCTGGCGCTCGCCGAAGTAGGCGGGGACGGTGATGACGGCCCGGTGGAAGGGCTCGCCGAACCGCTGCTCGGCGTCCTCCTTGAGCCGGTGCAGGATGATCGCGGAGATCTCGATCGGGGTGTAGGAACGGCCGTCGAACCAGACGTTGACGTCGCCGTCGGCGCCCGCGGTGACCCGGTAGTCCAGCTCGCCGAGGGCGGCCTGGACCTGGGGGTCCTTGAACTTCCGCCCCATGAAGCGCTTGACCGAACGGATCACGTTCTCGCCGTCGAGGGCGAGGCGGCTGCGGGCGGTGGAACCGACCAGCAGTTCCCCCTTGCGGCCGCGGCCGACGACGGAGGGTGTGGCCTCCTGGTTCTGCCGGTTGAAGACGATCTCCGGCTCGCCGCGGCGCAGGTGGGCCACCACGGAGTTGGTGGTGCCCAAGTCGATACCGAGTGTGCGGTACATGTCGTTCCCCTCTTGCCCCTCGTGTTCCTAACGCTTCTTCCGCTTGCGCCGGTTGGCCGCCGGACCGCCTCTGGTGCTCCCGGTCCGGGTCCGCCTCGCCTGCTCGGGGGCGGCCGGCGGTTCGGGAGACGTCCGTTCGGCGGCCGGCGGTTCGACCGCGGCGGCGCCGGTTGCGGCGGCGGGTCCGGCGGGTCCGGCGACGCGCGGGTCGGCGAGCGGGTCGGCGCCGGCGGTCCCGGCGGCAGGCTGCGGCACGTACACGGTGTCGCCGTCCGCATCGACGCCGGTACCGGCCCCGGTACCGGCCGCAGGCCCCTGCCCGGAGCCCGGCCCCGGCTCCCACGGCACGTGCTCCGCCGGCGCGGGCACGTGCGCGGCCACCACGACCTGGGCCCGGCGCAGCACCTCGTCCCCCCAGAAGAAGCCGGTGACGACGGTCTCCACCACCGTCTCCGGCTCCACGCCGCGCCTCGGCTCGCTGCCCACGATCTCGGTCAGCGCCGGGTCCGCCGCGAGCCCGTCCAGCCGCATCGGCCGCACCCCGGCCTTGGCGAGCTTGCCCAGCAGCCGGCGGCGGGTGGCCTCGATGCCGCCGCCCCGGCCCAGGAGCACCAGTTCACGGTCCAGCCCCAGCGACGCCAGCGCGTCGTCCACCTCCACCAGGGCTGCGATCAGCTCCCGCTGGGCGGCCTTGGCCGCCTGGGCCTCCTCGGCCCGGCGGCGCTGCAGCATCGAGGCCCGGAAGAGCAGTTGGCCGAAGGCCTGGGGCAGGTCGACCTCCAGGGCCCGCTGCGGGACCTCCAGCGGCTTGCGCGGCTCGGGCGTCGTCACGTGGTTCACTCCGGGATCTCGATCTGCGGCAGCACCGACAGGTCGGCGGCGAAGCGGGCGGGGACGGCGGGCTCGGGGTCGACCCCGGCCGGGGCGGGCTCGGCGAAGTCCGCGGCCAGCTCGGCCCCGTGCAGCACGAGCAGCGAGGAGACGGGCGGCAGCGGCGGCCGGTCGATCACCAGCAGGGGTTCGTTCAGCGCGGGTGCCAGCAGGCCGGCCGCCTGGTCCACCGGCTCGGGCGGCAGCGGTTGTTGGAGGTCGAGTTCCAGCCGCCGGTCCGGGTTGCGGAGCTGCGCCGCGGCCTCCTGGATCTGCTGACGGCTGAAGCGGCCGGCCCGCATGGCGGGCCCTACGGCGAGGTTGATCTCGCGCACGCCGGCCGAGAGCGGGACGCCCAGGACCTCGTACGGTGACGGTTCGTGCAGTGGCATGGCGAGGGTCGTCTCTCCTTCTCTCCTCCGGGCGGACGGCCGGGCCGCGTCTGACGGCCGGGCCGCGCCGACCGGTCGCCCCGGCGGCCGGGGCCCCGGGTGACCGGGCGGCCCCGGCCACCGGACGGCGGGGTGGTGGCCTCAGTAGAGCGAGCTGATCTTCTTCTGGAGCTTCTTCAGCTCCCGGTCGTCGGGGCAGTACTGGACGGCCGTCTTGACCAGCTCCCGGGCCTGCCGGAACTCCCGCAGGTTGGCCCGGGCGACGGCGTAGCTGCCGTACACGACGCCGAGCTCCCGGTGGAGCTTGGCCGTCTCCTCCTGCGAGGGGGAGAACTCCAGCGCCTGCTCCAGCAGTCTGGTGGACTCCAGGTAGCGCGTGGCCTCGAACAGGTCGGCCGCCTCGCTGCGCCAGACCCCGACCATCAGCTGGCGGATGTCGACGGAGTCGTCGAACGACCGCGCCTTGCGGAGGATCGCGGCGCGCTCGGAGAACGGGCGGCCGGTCATGTCGTCGAGCATGTGGTTGGCCAGCATCACCGAGACCCTGCGGCGCGACTCGTGCCCGGTCTCACCCGTCCACTCCGGATCGGCCTCCAGGGCCGCGGTCATCCGGCTGACGGCGAGGGCGGCCTTGTCGGCCATCGCGGCGTGACGGGCCAGGTGGCGCATCACGAAGACGTAGCCGAGCAGGTGGTCGGCGTCCGGGTTGAGCGCGTGCAGCTCCTTCCAGAGCTCGGCCGCCTCCAGCAGGTCGGCCTCCGGGGCGTCGGCCTCGGTCAGGGCGCCGGCCCGGTTGCCGAGCACGGCCTCCAGGAAGTGCCGGGCCGTCGGGTCCTCGGGGGCGAGGGCCATGCCCTTGCGGAGCAGCGCCAGGGCGCGGAAGTAGTCCTTGTTCTCGTTGTTGATCTTGCGGGCCCACTGGGCGTAGGTCGCGCCGAGGTCGCCGCGCACCTCGGGGTGGTCCGGAGCCAGCTCCAGCGCCTGTTCCAGCAGCTTCGCCGCCCCTTCCTGGTCGTCGTCGCTGGCCTTGAGCAGGGCGCGGGCCGCGCGCACGCCGGACTCGGCGGCGATGTCGGCGACGTCCGAGGGGAGTTCGACGCCCGGGACGGTCCGGACCCGGGCCAGGCAGTCCAGCGCCTCGCGCCACTCCTGGTGCCGGTGGTGCTCCCGGGCCTGGCCGACCAGTGCCTCGGTCAGCAGGTCGCGCCAGGCTTCGCCGCGATCGCCGCCGGCTATCGCGTCCAGGGCGCTGACGGCGGCGGACTGGCGTCCCTGGAGCAGCAGGTAGCGCTGCGGGCCGAGCTCGTCGAACAGGCCGAGCGACTGGCCGAGCGGGTGGTTCTCCTCACCCCGCCAGGCCCGCACCGCGCGGTTGAACTGCCGCTCCCACAAGGGGATCCCGGGCTCGTCGCAGAGTTCCCGGTGGAGCAGGGGGCCGATCACGAGGCGCCGGAGCGGGCGGTCCGGCAGGGTGATCCGCGCGTCCTCCCCCGCGAAGGCGGCGGCGCAGTGCGTCTCCATACCGAGGCGCACGGTCCAGGCGTCCAGCTCGTCGCCGCTTCGGCCGCGGGTCACGTCCAGCTCGCGCAGGTCCGTACGGAGCCGGTCGAGGAGCGCGGTCCGGGCGGCGGCGACGCGCTGCTCCTCGGCCGGGCGGCCGGTGACCCGGGCGGCCTCCGCCCAGAGGTCGGGCAGGTGCAGGGCCGCGGTCAGGCAGCCGACGGTCCAGGCCCAGAGCTGCTCGTCGGCGAGCGGGGCGGCGCCGCCGGGGGCCGCGCTCCCCGCCCCCTCGGTGGTGGACCCGGCCCCGGACGCGGACACGGCGCCGGGCGCGGCGAGCCGGTAGCCGGCCAGGCCCAGCGCGTGGAGCAGCCGGGGGTGGGCGGGATCCTTGAGCAGCAGCGCCCGGTAGCCCTCCCAGGCCTCCCGGTGCCGGCCGTCCACCGCGTGCTGCCGGGCCTCGTGCTCGGCCAGCAGGCCGAGGGCGGCGGCGGCCTGCGGGTGGTCCGGTACCGGCTCCAGCGCCCGGCGCAGGTCCGCGGCGGCCCGGCCCGCCTCCCCCGCCTCCAGCGCGGCCGCCGCCCGGCGGACCAGCACGGCCGCGCGCTCCCGGCCGGCCGTGTCCGGGAGCTGGGCCAGGGCGGCGTCCAGCAGCCCGAGTTCGGCGCGCAGCAACGCGAGGTCGAACCGGACGGGTGCGGCGGCGGGGCTGTCGCCGAGCGCCTCGGCCCAGTCCGCGAGCACGTCCTCGGCCTGTTCGGGGAGTCCGGCCCGGCGGGCGCAGTCCAGCACCGCGCGCAGCGCGGGGGCCGCGCAGTGGACGCACCGCGGCGAGGCGGCGGAGCCGGGCCGGTGCAGGTGTGCGGCGCAGCCCTCCCGGCCGCAGCCGCCGCAGGTCGCGGTCGCGGGGGCTTCGCAGGTGGTGCAGGTGCCGGACGGCGGGCCCGCGGGGTCGGGATCCGTGGCGGACGCGGACCGGGGGCCGGGTACGGTCCCGGAGACGGCAGCGGACCGGGCCGCGGGGACGGCGGGGCCGGACCGGGTGTCCGGCTCGGACCGGGCGCCGGGGGCGGCCGGCGCCGAGAGGAAGTGCCGGTGCCACTCCAGCGCCCCGGACCAGTTGCCGGCCCGTTCGGCGAGCAGCGCCCGGAGCCGGGCGACGCCCGGGTCGCCGGCCGGGTCGGGTTCGAGCGGCGCGAGCAGGGCGATCGTCTGGACCGGGCGGCCCGTCAGCAGGGCGACGGCGGCCAGGTGGTAGCGGTCGCGCGGTGCGGCGGCGGCCTCCAGCAGGCCGCCCGTCCGCTCGGCCGAGCCCTCGGCCAGGGCCAGCGCGGCCCGCAGCCGGTTCCGCCGCAGCAGGGCGACACCGGGCGCGGGGGTGAACGCGGGCGCCGGTGTCGCGGGCCCGGCGCCCGCCGCCGCCCCGACCGGGGC
>NZ_JBHXKE010000332.1:0-7948 GCF_042722765.1 Kitasatospora sp. NPDC058406 | reverse complement strand
CAGCGCGTCCAGCGTCCATTCGGGCGGGCCCGTCCCGTCGGCAGGGGCGAGTTCCCCGTCCTCCTGCCGGACCGGACGTCCGGGCGGTGCCTGCTTGACCAGCGCGATGATCCGCGACCGCTCGAACTCGGTGAGCCGGCGCGGCCGACCGGGTGATCGGGCGGTCCTCCAGACCCTCCGGGCCGAGCTCGTTGAAGCGGTGCAGCCACCACCGCACCGTCTTCGGATGACAGCCCGGCTCCGCCGCGATCCCCGCCACCCGCAGACCGGACCAGCTCAGTGCGACGATCCGCGCCCGCATCACCAGATCCGCCGGCGCCTTCCGTGCCCCGGCGAGCCTGGCGATCACCCTCTCCTCGTCCGCCCCCACAGCGGCACGGGCCCGCAACAACCCCCGCACACCCCACCCCCTACCGCACCAGATTCACCCCAACAGAGGCTCTATACGAGCAACTTGAGAAATTCAGCAGTAGGGCGTGCCGCAGCCGCCGTCAGCGGCCGGATCCGCGTACCGGATCCGCTCGGACGGGGGCGAAGGGGCGGGGCCGTGTGGCCCCGCCCCTTTCGAGCGCTGTTCCACCGCCCGGGGGGCGTCAGCTCCCGGTGGCCCGGTTCCAGGCGTCCGTGTAGCTCTTGAGGTTGGCGTCGATGTCCTTCCAGTCGGGCGCGAATACGTCGACGCCCTTCAGCAGCGCGGCGAGCCTGGCGGCGTCGTCCCCGGTCGCCGGAACGTCGCTGCGGGCCGGGAAGCCGCCGGCGACCGCGCTCACCTGCCCCTGCACCGACTCGGTCAGCAGGAATCGAGTAGCATCCGGCCGGCGACGGGGTGCGGGGCCGACTTCACCAGGCCGCCCGCGTAGGGCAGCGCGAAGGTCGAGGGCTTCCCGCCGGGACCTGCGAGGAAGAAGATTCCCTGGTTCGGCATCGACTTCATGCCGGCGTAGTTCATCTGTACGTCGCCGTTCGCGACCAGCAGTTCCCCCTTGTCGACCTTGGCGGCCAGTGCGCCGGTCGACTTGGAGGGGCCCACGTTGTTCTTCTGAAGCTTCCGCAGGAAGTCGGCGGCTCCTTGGATGCCTCCGAAGTCGTGCATGGCCTTGATCAGCACGGCGGTTCCGTCGCCCGCCACGCCGGGTGTCGAGTACTGGAGCTTGCCGCGGAACCCGGCGTCCAGCAGGTCGTTCCAGCTCGCGGGGGGCTCGGGCAGTCGCCTGGTGTTGTGGATGAAGCAGAGGTAGTTGTTGACCACGGTGGTCCAGGCGCCGTCGGCGTCCTTGTCGGCCGTGGGGACGGCGTCCGCCCCAGCCGGGCGGTAGGGGGTGATCAGGCCCTTGCCGACGGCCTGCTGGATGAACGGCGGTACCGTGACGATCACGTCCGCCTTGGTGTTGGACTTCTCCCGCAGCAGTCGCTGGACGATCTCGCCCGAGCCGCCCTCGACGTACTCGACCCTGACACCGGTCTTCGCGGTGAAGTCCTTGAAGACCTTGTCGTAGAAGCCGTTTCCGTCTTCGGACTTGAGGCCGTCCGCGCTGTAGAGCGTGACCACCGTGGAGCCCTGACCGGCGGACGGGCCGCTGCCGGCGCACGCGGCCAGTGATCCGGCGAGGGCCATCACCACCGTGGCTGCGAGGGTTGTTCTGCGCAGTTCCTTCATGGGTCGTGACTCCTTGGGGTATGCGGCGGCGCGGGGCCGCGACGAGTCGGAGCAGGGGAAAAGGGAGCAGGGCGGAGCGGGGAGAGGGGCCGGGTGGAGCGGGGAAGGGGGCCGGGCGGCGAGCTGGACAGGACGTCAGCGGTACAGGGCCCTCGTCCGGAGCCGGGAGCAGCCGATCAGCACCACGAGCGTGCTGGCGAGGAGGACCACGGCGAGGGCGGCGCCCGTGAAGACCGCGCCCCGGTCGGTGGCGGCGAAGATCCGTACCGGCAGTGGGAGCCAACCCGGCGGGTACAGCATCATCGTGACGCTGAGCTCGCCCATCGAGAGGGCGAAGCAGAGGCCGAGCGCGGCGTTCAGCGAGGGCAGCAGGAGCGGGACGGTGATCCGCCACAGCACCCGGGCGGGCCGGGCGCCGAGCCCGGTGGCGGCCTGTTCGAGGGCCGGGTGCAGCCGCGTCGCGGCGGCCGCGACGGACTGGTAGGCGAAGGCGGTGACCTGGACGGTGTGGGCCAGGATGACGATGGTGCTGGTGCCGTTGAGCAGCACCGGCGGGCGGCTGAAAGCGACCAGCAGGCCGAGGCCCACCACCACGGAGGGCACCGCGAGCGGCAGCATGAACAGGCCGTCCGTCAGCCGGCGCAGGCGCGGGCCCGCGTTGCGGGCCGCCAGTGCCGCCCAGCTGCCGACCGTCAGCGCCGCCGCACTGGCGATCGTGGCGGTGGCGAGGCTGGTGAACAGCGCGTCCCGGGATTCCCCGTGCGCCGCGGCCGCGTAGTGCGCGGTGGTGAAGGCGGACGGCAGGACCCCGCTCCATCCCTGGGCGAAGGAGGCGGTCAGGACCGTGAGGAAGGGCAGGGCGAACAGCGGCACGGCCAGGAGGAGGAAGGCGCCGCAGGCCAGGGCGCGGGCGGCCCGGCTATGCACCAGCACGGCTGCCGCCCCTCCTGTGCCGGCCCCGTAGGCAGAGCCGGTAGACGCCGTAGAGCGCCACCGACAGCAGGACGTTGACCATCGCGATGGCACAGGCCGCCGGGTAGTCGGACTGCAGGATGGCCCGGCTGTAGACGAGTGTCGGCAGTGTCGTGACGCCCTTGGCACCGGTGAACAGGACGATCCCGAACTCGTTGAGGCACATCACCAGGGCCAGGCTCCCGCCCGCCGCGAGCGAGGGCAGGGCCTCGGGCAGGATCACCTGGTGCACGATCCGCCACGGACGGGCACCCAACGAGGACGCGGTCTCGATCTGGGCGGTCTCCACCTGGGAGAACGCCGCGAGCAGCGGTCGCATCACGAAGGGCGTGAAGTAGGTGACCTCGGCGAGCAGGACACCCCACGGGGTCGCGAGGAAGGCTATCGGGGTGCCGTGACTGCCCGTCAGGCCCGTCAGGAGGCTGTTGGCCATTCCTGTGGAGCCGTAGATGAACACCAGGGCCAGCGCGATCAGGAACGACGGGAACGCGAGGAAGGTGTCGATGAAGCGGCCGAGCGCGCGCGCCCCGGGGAACGGAACGAAGGCGATCACCAGGGCCAGGAAGAACCCGAGTACGACGCAGCCCGCGGTCGCGCCCGAGGCGATCCAGACCGTGTTCCACAGCGCGTTGCGGAAGGCGGCCGAGGCCAGGACCTCCCGCCAGGGTTCCACCGAGTGACCGCCGTCGTCCGGTGAGAAGGACTGCAGGGCGACGAGCGCCAGCGGGTAGAGGAAGGCGAAGCCCAGAGCGGCCAGGGGCGGGAGGATCCACACCCCTGGGCGAAGAACCCGGGTGCGGCGCGGTCGGGTGGGCATCGCGCCGAGCGCCGCGCTAGCCATCGGCGCCCCCCGGGGCTGGGACGCGGTCGGCACCGTCCGGCAGCGCGCCCAGCAGAATCGCGTCCTCGGTGTCGAAGCCGAGCGTGACGGGGTCGCCGGGGCCGACGGGGACCTGAGGTTCGGTGAGGTCGGCGGTGATCCGCCGGCCGACCGGGAGGTCGACCAGCAGCCGGTGGGTCGCCCCGCGCCACTGCACGTGGGCGACGGTTCCGCGGAGCAGATTGGCGGCGTCGGTCGCGCGGACGATCCGCAGCAGGTGCGGACGGATGCACAGGGTGGCCGTGCTGCCGGTCGGCAGCGGGGTCGGTGCGGTGGCGCGCAGCGGCGTGCCGTCCAGGCGGACCGGTGTGTCGTGCGGGCCGCCGCCCGCCTCGACGGTCACCGGCAGCAGGTTGGCGTCGCCGACGAAGGAGGCGGTGAAGGTGTCGCCGGGGCGGCGGTAGAGCTGCTGCGGGGTGCCGCAGTCCACCAGTCTGGCGTCCTTCATGACCGCGATGCGGTCCGCCAGGGTCAGTGCCTCGATCTGGTCGTGTGTCACGTACAGCACGCTGAGGTCGGGCAGTTCACGGTGCAGGCGCGCGAGTTCGGTCAGCATGTCGGAGCGGAGCCGGGCGTCGAGCGCGGACAGCGGTTCGTCGAGCAGGAGCACGTCCGGGCGGATCGCGAGCGCCCTGGCGATGGCCACCCGCTGCTGCTGGCCACCGGACAGCTCGCGCGGGTAGCGCGCGGCGAGGGAGGCCATGCCGGTCAGTTCCAGCGCCTCGGACACGCGGCCCGGGATGTCCCGCCGGGTGACCTTGCGGGCCTTCAGGCCGAAGGCGACGTTCTGGTCGACCCGCATGTGCGGGAAGAGCGCGTACTGCTGCACCACCATGCCGATGCCGCGCTCGTACGGCGGCAGGGCCGTGACGTCGCGTCCGCCGATGTACACCCGGCCGGCCGCTGGCGTGGTGAAGCCGGCGACGGTCCGCAGAGCGGTGGTCTTGCCGGAGCCGCTGGGGCCGAGCAGTGCCACCACCTCGCCGGGGGCGACGGAGAGCGTGAAGCGGTCCAGGACCACGGCGCCGTGGTAGGCGACCGTGATCTCCTGGAAGTCGATGCCGGACCGGCTGTGCGGCCGGGGGTCGGGAGGGGGTGCGGCGGACCGGTCCGGCGACCGCGGGGGTGTTCGAGTGGCCACGAGTGCGGTGTTTCCAATCCGTGTGTAGGGATTCCAGCCGGGCCGGATGTCGGGCGGGTCGGTGATGTACCGCCGGTCGGGGGCTGCCGGGATGCGGTCCCGGGTGGTGCGCGAGGGAGTTGTGGTGAGGGCGGAGGGGCGGACGGGCCGGCATGAGTCGCGCATGACAATTATTCCTGTCCATGGCGGCGTCTTTCGGGAGCCGCAGGCGGGATCGGCGGGCGGGATCGGCGGGCGGGGCAGGGCCTGCGTCAGAGGCCGAGCAGGTCGGCGGTGGTCTCGGCGATGGCCGGTGAGCAGGTCATGCCGCGGCCGCCGGGTCCGGTCACCAGCCAGACGCCGTCGCGCACCTGCTGGCGGTGGACGACCCGGGCGGTGTCCGCGCACTGCGCGTACACGCCTGCCCAGCGCCGCCGGATCGGCGGCAGTGCGCGGCCCAGGACGGACTCGACGAGGCCGGTGAGGTAGGCGTAGGAGTCCTCGACGACGTCAAAGTCGAACGGCTGGTCGCAGGCGTGCGTGTCACCGATGGTCAGCCCGCCCTCGCGTCGCTGGACCATCAGCAGTTGCATCCGGTGCCGGGCGGCGGTCGGGTGCTGGGGCTGCCCGAGGTCGAGGGCGTCCAGCGCCGGGCCGCCGTAGCCCGGGTAGTAGCGGAAGCTGTCCCCGTCCGCGACCGAGGTGGTGAGCTGCTCCCCCAGCGGGTCCGTCTGCATCATCTGCAACCTGACCCGGCGGACCGGCAGGTCGGGGACGAGTTCGCGCACCAGGCCGCCGAGATGGGCTCCGGTGCACAGGACGACCGCGTCGCCGCAGTGCACCTCGCCATGATCGTCGCGCACCGCTCTCGCGCCGACCAGCTCGCGCACCTCCCGTCCCGGCAGGAAGTCGTACCGGCCGCTGGCCCGCAGGACCGCACGAAGCGCGAGCTGGGCGGTGCGCGGCTCCACCGCGCCGTCCCGCGCGCAGTGCAGGGCCGCGAGGAACTCCCCGCGCAGGGCCGGGTTCAAAGCCCTCGCCCCGGCGGGATCCAGCAGGGTGAACCCGCGGGCCACGGCCCCGACACCCCAGATCGCCTCCTCGGCGACCGCCAGCTCCGCCTCGGTCCGCACCAGCGTGAGCGAACCGTTCGCCCGGAAGCCCAGCTCCGGGACCTCCGCGCCGATCTCCCCCCAGAGCTGCCTGGCGCGCTGGGCGACCGCCAGTTCCTCACCCTCGGCCCTGCCGCTGACCCAGATGAGGCCGAAGTTGCGCACCGAGGCACCCCGAGCCTCGGCCTCGCGCTCGATATGGACCACCCGATGACCGCGCTTGATCGCGTGCCAGGCGTGCATGGTTCCCAGAACGCCTGCACCGATGACTATGACTCGCATGCCCGGAACGGTGTCCCGCACGTGTTACACGCTCAGTTCGGTCCTGTGAACGGAAGGTGACATCCATAAAGGGACTAGACCCGTCATCAATTCGCTATGTCATACCTGTCCCGTCAGCACCACGAGTCGCACGCGGAGGCTTCACCACCGTCCCGACGGAGACGGCGCAGCGGCGCCGCGCGGGCCCGGCCGGATCAGGGCGACGGAAGGACAGGGGAGACACCCTCGCGGCAACGAATGCGCAACGCCACGGGACGGCATCCCGATCGTCACCTCCCACTTCGAGCGGAAGGCTGGGGTCGTAGCGGCCTGTTTCGACGGCGTAGATCGCCACCTCACGGCAGCGGAAGCAGAGCTCCTCGGGATGATGTGGTCGGCCTCGGTCCGCGGCACACCTGTCCGGCCCGCTTCGCCGACCCGTGGGACGTACGCCGGTCAGGCCCTCGGACGCGGCTGACAGATGGCTGGATTCCACCCATCCCGCTCAACAAGAGCTCACGTTCCAACAAATTCCCGAACTTGATGGCTACTATTCCAACACCGCCCCCCGGGACTCGCTCCGGGGGCGCCGGTGTTGCGTGCAGCTTCGACATCGGACCCTTGCCACCGCCGCCAAGGTGACCTGTCGCGTCATTTATGTCATGTCCATGACTAGTGACTGTTCTGCTCTGCATGCCGCCCCCTGCACCGTCCAGAGCCGCAGCAGCCGTGCCCCGCGTCCCACCTGACGCATCACCGGCCGGATGCCCGCCGCGCCGCACCCTGCGACGCGGACCCACGCCCGACCGCACACGCGGTCGGCAGGCAAAGGAGCGCTCGTGAAGCGCAAGACCTCCATCCACAGTCTCGCCGCACTCGGCGTCACCACCGCCCTGCTTGTGACCGGCGCCCCGGCAGTCACCGCGCAGGCGGCGCCCCCCTCCCCGACGCCGGCGCTCGTCTCCGGCCGAAGCTCCGCGCTGGCCGCGGCCGACCGACAGGGCGCAACCGTCGCCCGATACCTCGGGCTCGCTCCCCAGGAGAAGCTCGTCGCCAAGGACGCCGTTCTCTCCCCGGACGGCGGCCGGCACCTGCGCTACGAACGGACCTACTCCGGGCTCCCCGTCCTGGGCGGCGATCTGGTGGCGCACCAGGCCCCGGACGGAACCCTGCGCGGTGTCGACCGCGCGTCCGACGCACCCCTGGCGGGCCTCGCCCCCTCCCCCGCACTGAGCGCCGCACGGGCCCAGGCCACCTCGCTCGACACCCAGCCCGGGGCAGCGGTTACCCGGCGGCCCCGGCTCGTCGTCTGGGCGGCCGACGGCGCCCCGCGCCTGGCGTGGGAGACCGTGATCGCCGCGACGGGCGACGACGGCGGCCCGAGCAAGCTCCACGTGATCACCGACGCCGCCGAGGGCGAGGTGATCCGGACCTTCGAGGGTCTGCAGACCGGCACGGGCCACGGCGTCCACGTCGGCGAAGTCCCGATCGGCACCACACCGACCGACTCCGGATACCAGCTCAAGGACGGAACGCGCGGCGGGACCTACACCACCGATATGGGCAACGGCGCCCCCAGCGACGGGTCCCCCTTCGCCAGGGCGACCGACAACTGGGGCGACGGCCTGCCGTCCAACCGCGAGTCCGCGGCTGTCGACGCCCACTTCGGCGTCGCGGCGACCTGGGACTTCTACAGGAACACCTTCGGTCGCGAGGGTATCCGCGGCGACGGGGTCGGCGCGTCCAGCCGGGTCCACTACGGCAACGGGTACGCCAACGCGTTCTGGGACGACGACTGCTTCTGCATGACCTTCGGCGACGGCGACGGCAACGCCCATCCGCTGACCTCCCTCGACATCGCGGGCCACGAGATGACCCACGGCGTCACCGCCGCGACCGCCAACCTCAACTACTCGGGCGAGTCCGGCGGCCTGAACGAGGCAACC
>NZ_JBHXKE010000331.1:5941-7971 GCF_042722765.1 Kitasatospora sp. NPDC058406 | reverse complement strand
CCGGGACACCGCGCGGGGCGGCGGCCGGTGGTCCCGGCGGGACGCTGCCGGCCGGCCGGACGGCGGCTCCGGGCCGCCCCTCGGTGCCGCGCGCGGTGAGCGGCCGGGTCGCCCCGGGGGCGGCTGCGGCGGCGCCACCCGGGGCCGCCCCGTTCCGCTCCGCCGCGGCGTCGCGTGCCGTACTGCCGTCGGAGGAGCCGCGGTTCCGTCCGAACGTCCCGCCGGAGGCTCCGCCCGCCGCGGTGCCGCGCGCGGCCAGCTCGCTCAGCCGCTCGTGCAGGGCGGCGGCGCCGGGCCGTTCGGCGGGCTCCTTGGCCAGGCAGGCCCGGATCAGCGGTGCCAGCTGGGGCGGTACCGCGGTGAGGTCGGGTTCCTCGTGGACGACCCGGTAGAGCATGACCTCCGAGGAGGCGCCCGAACCGAACGGGGTGTCGCCGGTGAGCGCGTACGCCAGGGTGGCCCCGAAGGCGAAGACGTCGGTCGCGGGCGTGACGGCGGCCCCCCGGACCTGCTCGGGCGCGAGGAAGCCCGGGGAGCCGACCGCCGTGCCGACGTGGGTCAGGGTGCTGGCCCCGCGGGACCAGGCGATACCGAAGTCGATGATGCGCGGGCCGCGTGGCGAGAGCAGGATGTTGGACGGCTTGAGGTCCCGGTGGACGACCCCGGCCTCGTGTACCTTGACCAGCCCGTCGGCGAGCGCGGCTCCGATCCGGGCCGCTTCGGGCCAGCTCAGCGGTCCGTCGTCGCCGACCCGCTTGTACAGCGACGGCCCGGGGACGTACGCGGTGGCCAGCCAGGGGCGGTCGGCCTCGATGTCGGAGCCCATCACGCGGGCGGTGCAGGCGCCCCGGATCTTGGAGGCGGCGGCGATCTCGCGGGCGAAGCGGGTGCGGAACTCGATGTCCTCGGCCAGTTCGGCCCGGATCAGCTTGAGTGCGACGCGCTGCCCCCGGCGGTCCGAGCCGAGATAGACCACCCCCATCCCACCGGCTCCCAGCCGCCGGTGCAGGCGGTACGGCCCGACGATGCGGGGGTCCTCACGCCTCAGCCGCATCATCGCCATCTTCGTTCCCCGTCAGACCGTGGGTGAGGCCCCGTCGGTTGGGGCGTCGTCAGTTCCTGTCTGGCACAGCTTACGGACTGCCTGCTGCGGTGTGCTGATACGCAACACCTCAAGCCACCGTCCGATAGTCCGATCTTGGACTGACCTCGGGACGCGGCTGCTGAAACGTTTCTCGGGGTCGCCCCTCAGGGTTCCCCCGGGGGTGCGACGGAGGACGTCTCCCCCTGCGGTAGTAGTCCCCAGGTCCGAGCGTCATCCTCCGGGAGGCCCGGAGAACAGTACGACGGCATGACGCCCACCGAACCCCTCGGGCCATAGCGTTGTCCTCAGCGGTGGACGGGGAGCTCGTCCCCCGAGGTAAGCCGTCCACCGCGTCCACCTTCACACAGAACTGCTCACGAATCAGGAGTCAGGGCATGGCAGCGCAGCTCACGGGAACGACCTCCCGCCGCCGTCGGCCGGCCTTCACTCAGCCCCAGGCCGCGGAGCCCACCAGGCACCCGGCCGTGGCGGTGGCCATGGCACTGCCCTGCGCGGTGCTGCTGGTCAGCCTGTTCGGGGGCTGGGAGCAGATGGCGACCCAGGCTCAGGCGGTCGCCGATCTGATCGGCCACTGACCCACCGGCCGGGACCGGTCGGCCTCCGGGCCGGCCCACAGAACGGGCACTGGATCCCCTGGGGACGGGGAGCCGGTGCCGCCGGGGAGGCCGCGACCGCGTTGACACGCGGACGGGCGAGAGCGGTGCGCAGAGCACCCCGGCAGGAGGAGATGCCGCGTACGGTCGTCGGTGAGGGCGACCGTACGCGGCTCTTCTGTCTTTCGAGGCTGTCGGCCGACCCCCCCCCGAAGCTTCCCCCGTGTCCGCACGGGAGCCGCAGCCGGGCACGTGGTTCGGGCGGTTCGGAGCACGCAAAAGGCCGGGGCAGCGACTCTTCAGAGTCGCGGCCCCGGCCGTTACTGTGCGCG
>NZ_JBHXKE010000331.1:833-5843 GCF_042722765.1 Kitasatospora sp. NPDC058406 | reverse complement strand
CGATACTGGGATTGAACCAGTGACCCCTACCGTGTCAAGGTAGTGCTCTCCCGCTGAGCTAATCGCGCCTGGTGCGGCGGTCCTGCAGCAGACCCCGAAGGGTCCGACGTGCGCGATACTGGGATTGAACCAGTGACCCCTACCGTGTCAAGGTAGTGCTCTCCCGCTGAGCTAATCGCGCCTGGTGCGGCGGTCCTGCAGCAGACCCCGGAGGATCCGACGTGCGCGATACTGGGATTGAACCAGTGACCCCTACCGTGTCAAGGTAGTGCTCTCCCGCTGAGCTAATCGCGCGGGGAGGTCACCCGGTGGAACCGGGAGTCCTCTTGGAGGTGGAGACGGGATTTGAACCCGTGTAGACGGCTTTGCAGGCCGTTGCCTCGCCTCTCGGCCACTCCACCAGGCAACACTCGAAGAACGATCTTACACTGTTCTCCATCGAGCGGACGACGAGATTCGAACTCGCGACCCTCACCTTGGCAAGGTGATGCTCTACCAACTGAGCCACGTCCGCCTGTCTCCCGGGATCTTCACCGTTTTTCCCGGCTGCGCTCCCTGGCGACGTGTTGAACTCTAGCGGATTCCCGGGCCAGCTAAAAATCCGTTCCCGCAGCGTGCCGCCGGGGTGCCCGCCGGGCGGCCGCGGGCCGGGCCCGCGCCGACCCCGCGGGACGGCCCCGTCGGGAGGCGAACGGCACCCTGAGTGACACCCGCAGGTCATCCGGCGCACGCCCGCGCGATGCCCGACTCTGCTCACGCCCCCCGACCTACACTTCAGGCACCGCAACCGAGCAAGCCCGTGCAGGAGACCCGTGTCCGGCCACCCCGCCCCCCACATCCCCCTCGCCCGCTTCGGCGGCCGCCTCGCGACCGGGCTGCGCGACGTCACCTCGGATCCGGCGGCCCTCGACTCCGCCGGCTACTGGGCCGTCGTCCACGACTTCGAGGGCCGGCTCACCTGTGCCCGCTTCGACGACGTCCGCCCGGCCCCCGCGCCCCCGTCCGGCGCGGGCTGGCGGGGACCGGCCGCCGACCGCTGGCGCAGCTCGCTCGACCACGCCTCCTACACCGCGGGCGTCCGCCGGATCAGGGAGCACATCGCGGCCGGCGAGGTCTACCAGGCGAACCTCTGCCGCGTGCTGTCCGCGCCGCTGCCGGACCCGGACCGCACCGACGTCGACGCCCTCACCGGCCTGCTCGCGCACGGCAACCCCGCGCCCTACGCCGGCACCGTCCGGCTGCCCGGCCACGGCGTGGAGATCGCCACCGCCTCGCCCGAGCTGTACCTGCGCCGTACCGGCCGCACCGTCTCCTCCGGCCCGATCAAGGGCACCGGCCGCACCGAGGACGACCTGCTCGACAAGGACCACGCCGAGAACGTGATGATCGTCGACCTGGTCCGCAACGACCTCGGACGGGTCTGCGCCACCGGCAGCGTCAGCGTCCCGGACCTCTGCGCCGTCGAGAAGCACCCCGGCCTGGTCCACCTGGTCTCCACCGTCGAAGGGACCCTGCGCGAGGACGCCGGCTGGCCCGAACTGCTCTCCGCGACCTTCCCGCCCGGCTCGGTGACCGGGGCCCCCAAGTCCAGCGCCCTGCGCATCATCGAGGCGCTGGAGACCGCCCCGCGCGGCCCCTACTGCGGGGCCGTCGGCTGGGTCGACGCCGACCGCGGCGAGGGCGAACTCGCCGTCGGCATCCGCACCTTCTGGATCGACCGGACCGACCCGGCCGCCCCCGAGCTCCGCTTCGGCACCGGTGCCGGCATCACCTGGGGATCCGACCCCGACCGCGAGTGGGCGGAAACCGAACTGAAGGCCGCCCGCCTGGTCGCGATAGCGTCGGGCACCGACACCCCCACCGACTGAGAGCCGGAACGCCCCGGCGCGGTCTCCGGACCCCGGCCGGAACCGACCCGCCCACGCCCCACCCACGAGGAGCAGCCCTCGATGCAGCACCCCACCACCAGCTGGGTCAACGGGTCCCTCGTCGACTCCGCCGACCCCGCCCTGTCCGTCCTCGACCACGGACTCACCACCGGCGACGGAGTCTTCGAGACCCTGAAGGCCGTCGACGGCCGGGCCTTCGCGCTCACCCGCCACCTCGACCGGCTCACCCGCTCGGCCCGCGGCCTCGGCCTGCCCGATCCCGACCACGACCGGGTCCGCGAGGCCTGCGCCCAGGTCCTCGACGCCAACCCCGTGCCGCTCGGCCGGCTGCGCGTCACCTACACCGGTGGCGTCGCCCCGCTCGGCTCCGAACGCGGCGACGACGCCCCCACCCTGGTCGTCTCCCTCGGCACCGCCGCCCGCCGCCCCGACACCACCGCCGTCGCGGTCGTCCCCTGGCGCCGCAACGAGCACAGCGCCGTCGCCGGTCTGAAGACCACCTCGTACGCCGAGAACGTCGTCGCCCTCGCCGCCGCCCACCGGGCCCGCGCCTCCGAGGCGATCCTCGCCAACACCGCCGGCCGGCTCTGCGAGGGCACCGGGTCCAACGTCTTCGTCGTGCTCGACGGAACCCTGCTCACCCCGCAGCTCTCCTCCGGCTGCCTGGCCGGCATCACCCGCCGGCTCGTCATCGACTGGTGCGGCGCCCAGGAGGCCGACCTGCCGCTCGACGCGCTCCAGCGGGCCGAGGAGGTCTTCCTGACCTCCACCCTGCGCGACGTCCAGGCCGTCACCCGCGTCGACGGCCACGAACTGGCCGGGCCCGGTCCGGTGACGACCAAGGCCATGGCGGTCTTCGCCGAGCGCAGCGCCGACGACCTGGACCCCTGAGCGCCGCCGGGGCTCCCGGCCCCGCCCACCCCGGCGGGTAGAACACCCGGGCGGCGGGAAGGGACCCCGGCATGACCACCACGCTGCGCCCAGAGGGCCCGGAGACACCCACCGCCGCCGGCGGCCGCACCAGACGCTGGCGGATCTGCGCCAACGGCCGGCCGGTCGGCGCCCTGCGCACCAGCCTCGTTCCGCGCGGCGGGCAACTCTGGGGCGAGATAGCCGAGTTGGAGGTGCACGAAGGGCGCGGGCGGGGGCGCGGGACGTTCGGCGCCCTGGCGGCCGAGGAGGTGCTGCGCGGCTGGGGCTGTACCCGGGTGGACGCCGACATCCCCGAGTCCTCGCAGCTCGCGCGCTCGCTCGCG
Source organism: Kitasatospora sp. NPDC058406 (assembly GCF_042722765.1). Classification (NCBI taxonomy): domain Bacteria; kingdom Bacillati; phylum Actinomycetota; class Actinomycetes; order Kitasatosporales; family Streptomycetaceae; genus Kitasatospora; species Kitasatospora sp. NPDC058406. Next base: position 2,698 of record NZ_JBHXKE010000331.1, on the reverse strand, counting down.
GTCACCCTCGGCTACAGCGAGCGGATGCGGAACATGGCCAAGCGCCTCACCGCGCCGCCCGCGCTGCCGCCCGGCCTCACCGCGCACCCGATCGGCGCGGAGGAGTTCCCGGACTGGCTCGCGGACGCCAAGGAGGGCTATCTGCGCGACCTGGTCTCGTCCGGTCTCGCGGAGGAGCAGGCCCGCGCCAAGTCCGACGCCGACCACCTGAACCTGCTGCCCCTGGGGGCCGGCACCCCCGGTGTCGCGCTGCGCCGGCTGAGGGGTGCCGGGCCGGACCCGCTGGGCTCGCTCTGGCTGGCCCTGCGGGTCCGCGACCTGTCCGACGGCGCGCCGATGGCCTGGGTGATGGTGGTCGAGGTGGCCGAGGCCCACCGGGGCCACGGCCACGGCCGGGCGCTGATGCTGCTCGCGGAACGGGAGTGCCTGGCCGCCGGGGTCCGCGACCTGGGGCTGAACGTCTTCAGCGGCAACGAGGTCGCGATCCGGCTCTACGAGTCGCTCGGCTACCGGGTGACCAACCGCGTCTACGGCAAGACGCTGATCTGACGCCGGATCCGCCGACGGGCCGTCAGGAGCGCTGCGCCGCCTCGATGACGGCGACGATCCGGTCCAGCAGGCCGTCCTGGCTCCGTCCGCCGTCCAGTCGCTGCCCGGCGATCACGTAGGTCGGCGTGCCCTGCACGCCGATCGCCTTGCCCTCGGCCTGGTCGGCGTCGACGATCAGCATGTGCCGCCCGTCCACCAGCGCGGTGTCCACCTCCTCGGCGTCCACCCCGACCTCCCGCGCCACCTCCAGCAGCACCTCGGTGCCGCGCGACTCCAGCTCCTCGACGCGGGCCAGCAGCGCCTCGACGTACGGCCACCCCAAGCCCTGCGCGAACGCCTCCTCGGCGGCCTCCGCCGCGGCGTAGGCGTGCTTGTGCTTCTCCAGCGGGAAGTGGCGCAGCTCGACGGGGAGCGCGTCGCCGTACCGGGCGCGCAGCGTCCGGACGTCGTCCAGGGCGGTGCGGCAGTCCGGACACTGGAGCTCGCACCAGAACTCGAGACGGGGGAGGGAACCTTCGATCATGCCCCCAGTGTTCCACTAGTGGGCTCCGTGCCGTCCCGGCGGCGGTCGGGCCCGGCCAGACCGGAGCGACGGGAGGTCCGACGAGATGACCAGTTCGACTGACAGGCCGACCGGCCGAGCGGCGCGCGGTGCGCGGGCGGCGGCCGACGACGGGACGCGGCCGTGCTGACGGCGGCGGTGAGCTTCGCGCTGACGGCGGCCGGGGTGGCCGTCGCGGGCCTGCGCGCGTACCGCCGGCGCTTTCTCTCCGCGACCCGTTGGTTCGCGTTCGCGCTGGTGCCGGCCGGTCTCTACCTGACCGGCCTCTTCCCGGTGGCCCGGACCATCGGCAGCGAGCTGGCGGACTGGGCGACGAAGCTGGTCTTCGACCCCCGGGTCTGGACCGGCATCGTGCTGCTGGGCGTCTCGGCCGCGCTGCTGGCCACCACCCGTTGGGCGGGCCGTCGCGGCGCCGTCGCCGGGGGCGGGGCGCGTCCGGCGGCCGGTCCGGCTCCCGCACGCCCGGCCGTCGGCGCGGATCCCGGCGGTGTCACGGGCACCGCGCCGTTCGATCCGGCGAGGCAGGCCGAGCAGCCGAGGCGGGCCGAGCCGCAGAAGCCGGCGAAGCAGCAGAAGCCGGCGAAACAGGCCAAGCGGGACGACGGGCTCGGGGACTTCTCCGACATCGAGGAGATCCTGCGCCGCCGCGGGATCTGAGCCGAAGCTGACTCAGAGCGACATCGCCGTCCCCCGGACCCAGTTTAAGAACTAGTATGAGGACCGGCGCCGGAACCAGGCGGCGAACCCCACGCCG
>NZ_JBHXKE010000331.1:0-823 GCF_042722765.1 Kitasatospora sp. NPDC058406 | reverse complement strand
GGTTTCGGCCTGCCGTCGGGCCCGTCGCCCGAACGACGGCCCGAACCCCCGCCCGCCCCGTTCGGGGCCGGGACGGCGGTCAGGCCGAGGGCACCGACTCGGCGGACCGCTGGCGCGCCCGGTAGGCGGCGACGTGCAGCCGGTTCCCGCAGGTCCGGCTGTCGCAGTAGCGCCGCGAGCGGTTGCGCGAGAGGTCGACGAAGACCCGTGCGCAGTCCGGTGCCTCGCAGCGGCGCAGCCGCTCGCGTTCGCCGGCGGTGAGGATGAAGGCCAGCGCCATGCCCAGCTCGGCGGCCAGGTGGTCACCGAGCGCGGCGTGCGGCGCGAAGTAGTGGATGTGCCACCCGTGGTGGTCGTGGTTGGTGAGCCGGGGTGTCGTGCCGGCGGCGGCGACCAGGGCGTTCACCAGCTCGGCGGCCTCCTCGGTGGACTCCGTCCCGAAGACCTCGCGCAGCTGCGTCCGCAGCTCGTGCACCCGGCGCAGGTCGCCGCCGGTGAGGGAGTCGACCTCGCTGATCTCCTGGCGGATCACGAAGGCGTCGAGCGCGGCCACGTCGGGCAGCAGCTCGGTGCCGCACACCTCGGGTGCGGTGTTGAGCAGCTCGACGAGGATGCTCAACGCGCACTCGGTGTCATGGGTGATCAGCACGTGGGGGCTCCTCGCGCGGAGGGGGCCGTCGGCGCCCCGCGACTACGGTCACTCCCAGACCTTACCGGGCCGCGCCGCACACGGTGCCGGCTTCCTTCGAAGGTGCGTACGGATCTCGTCAGTACGGGCGGAGAGGGCGGGCGGGAGGGGGCCGGGTGCGACCGGCGGCCGGCC
>NZ_JBHXKE010000330.1:0-8075 GCF_042722765.1 Kitasatospora sp. NPDC058406 | reverse complement strand
ACCCGCGACCGGATCCGGAATCACATGTTGATCATGTGCCCGGCCAGCCCGTGGATCGCCTCCTTGACCGCCTCGCCGAGGGTCGGGTGGGCGTGGACGTTGCGGGCCACCTCGTGCACGGTGAGGTCCCACTGCTGGGCCAGGGTCAGCTCCGGCAGCAGCTCCGTGACCTCGGGCCCGATCAGGTGGGCGCCGAGCAGTTCGCCGTGCTTGCCGTCGCTGATGACCTTGACGAAGCCGATCGGGTGGCCGAGGCCGTGGGCCTTGCCGTTGGCGGTGAACGGGAACTTGGCGACCTTGACGTCGTAGCCGAGCTCGCGGGCCTGCACCTCGGTGTAGCCGAAGCTGGCGATCTGCGGCTGGCAGTAGGTGGCGCGCGGGATCATCGCGAAGTCCAGCTCCATGGTCTCCGCACCGGCGATGGTCTCGGCCGCGATGACGGCCATCGCCTCGGCGGCGTGGGCCAGCATCAGCTTGGCGGTGACGTCACCGATGGCGAAGATGTGCTCGACGTTGGTCCGGCCGCGCCCGTCGACGGCGATCGCACCGCGCTCGGTGAGCCTGACGCCGGTGTTCTCCAGGCCGTAGCCGTTGACGCGCGGCGCGAAGCCGATCGCCTGGAGGACCTTGTCGGCCTCCAGGACCTTCTGCTGCCCGTCCTTGGCGGTGACGGTGACGCGGACCTTGGCCGCCGGGTCCTTGTCGTCGATCGAGTCGACGCGGGTGGAGGTGAGCACCTCGATGCCGAGCTTGCGGTACTGCTTGGCGAGCTCGGCGGAGACCTCGGCGTCCTCCAGCGGCACCATCCGGTCGAGGAACTCGACGATGGTGACCTTCACGCCGTAGTTGTGGAGCACGTAGGCGAACTCGACGCCGATCGCGCCCGCGCCCGCGATGACGATGCTGCCGGGCAGGTCCTCGGTGAGGATCTGCTCCTCGTAGGTGACCACGCGGTCGCTGAGGCCGGTGCCGGGGAGCAGCCGGGTGGAGGCACCGGCGGCGATGATGCAGTGGTCGAAGGTGACGATCTCGAAGCCGCCGCCGTTCAGCGCGACCTGGAGGGTGCGGTCGTCGACGAAGGTGCCGCGGCCGTCGTACTCGGTGATGCCGTTCTTCTTCATCAGGTAGTGGACGCCCTTGACGCGGCCGTCGGCGACGGTGCGGCTGCGCTTGAAGGCCTCGCTGTAGTCGAAGGTGACCTGGCCCTCGATCCTGATACCGAAGGTCTTGGCCTCCTTGGTGACGATGTGCGCGAGCTCGGCGTTGCGCAGCAGTGCCTTGGAGGGGATGCAACCGACGTTGAGACAGACCCCGCCCCAGTACTTCGACTCGATGACGGCGGCCTTCAGGCCGAGCTGGGTCGCGCGGACGGCCGCGGTGTAGCCGCCGGGGCCCGCGCCGAGGACGACGACGTCGTAGTGCGTGCTGCTCATGGTGCTGACTCCTCCGAGGGTGTCACGGTGACGTGATCTCCGTGCCATGGTGTCAGGCGCCCCGGCGGCGCACCCATCGGGCCCCGACCGGCGCCCCGGGCGGTGGGGCGCCCGCGGCCGGGGCGCCCACGACTCCGGCCCGGCCTCCCGTCCGCACGGGGCGGGAGGGGGACCGGGCCGGGTCGGGCGCGGAGGCGGGCGGGGCCTCGGCCCCCTCGGGCAGCAGCCCTCCGGGGCCGGGGCCGGGCCCCGGGTTCCACCGGTGCGGTCAGGCCTCGACCTCGTGGGCGTGGCCCTCCTGGAGGCCGCCGCCGCTGCCGGCCTGGCCGTCGGTGTGCTGCGGGGCGACCGGCGCGTACAGCGAGGAGAGGTCCCACGCGTAGGTGCCGACGGCGTTCGCGATCACGGCGATGTTGACGTCGAAGGCGGCGAGGTCGAGGTTCTCCAGGTCGTCGCAGGCCTTGTGGTAGCACTTGTCGAAGGCCACCCCGGCGGTGCCGCCGTAGCGTGCGGCCTGCTCGGCGGTCTTGATCACCTCGGCGCCCGTGTCGGTGCCGCCTGCCGGGATGCCCGCCTCGATGAACGGTCCGTAGTCGGAGCGGCCGGTGAAGTCGGTGCCCTCGTGCGGGACGTCCCAGTCGTCGAGGAAGTCGGTGATGTGGCGTTCGAGCTGCGCGGAGCCGGCCGGGCCGGGGCCCGAGCCGACGTGGTCGGAGTCGTCGCCGTCGTAGACGAACTGGGCGGAGTTGGGCGAGGCGATCATGTCGAAGTTCAGGTAGAGCTTGATCTTCTTCTTCTCGGCCTCGGACAGCGACTTCACGTAGGCCTCGGAGCCCTTGAGGCCGAACTCCTCGGCGGACCACCAGGCGAACTTCACCTTGTTCTTCACCGGCCGGGTGCCGAGGTTCTTCGCGACCTCCAGGATGCCGGCCGAGCCCGAGCCGTTGTCGTTGATGCCGGGCCCGGTCACCACGGAGTCGAGGTGGGAGCCGACGACCACGGTGTTGTCCTCGTCGCCGCCGCGGGTCTCCGCGAAGACGTTCCAGGTCTTGCGCTTCTCCATGAACGTGCGGATGTCCAGGGTGACGGTCACCGGGCCGGCCGCGGCCTTGGCGGCGAGGGCCTCACCGGCGGCCTGGGAGATGCCGCCGGTCGGGATCCGGCCGGCGGCCGGGTCGCCGAGGGTACCGTTGAGGTCGCCCGCGGTGTTGTTGTAGACGATCGCCCCGGCCGCGCCGGCGTCGGCCGCCACGGCCGCCTTGACGGCGAAGCTGCACCCGCCGCGGCGGATCAGGGCGACCTTGCCGGTGACCGTGCCGGCGGCGTAGTCGGTGGCCTCGCAGCCGGTCGTGGCATCCACCGGAACGACCGCGAGCCCGGTGGTCAGGCCGCCCGCCGGGCCGCTCACCGAGTAGGTCATGGTCCGCACCGTCAGCTCCTCGGCCTGCGGGGAGACCACGGCGAACCGCTCGGACAGGGCCTGGAAGAAGGTGTACTCGAACTCCTGCTTCGACACCTTCAGGCCGGCCCGGCGGGCCTGCTCGTAGACGTAGCCGGCGGACTGCTCGTGGCCGCGCGCGCCGGCCACCCGGTTGCCGCCGTTGCGGTCGGCGAAGCGCTGGAACGCCTCCAGGGTCTCGAAGGCCTCGTCCGCGCTGCTGTCGTCGACCAGCCGCGCGGCCAGCTTGGCCCCCTTGCGGGCCGGGTCCGAGTCTGCGGTGGCGGTGCCGGTGCCGACCAGCAGCAGCGGGGTCACCAGCGCCGCGACGGCCAGCGCGGCGCCCGCCGTGCGGCGGGCGGTGGCGGCCCGGGGGCGGGGCGTGGCGGCCTGGCGACCGGTCCGAACGTTCAAGGCGAGTCCTTCCGACGGTCCGTGGGACTCCCGATTTGACATGTTCCTCGCCGCCTTGCCAACCCCGGCGCGCAAGCTGACCGGATGCGGACACTCCGGTGCGCGGTGATGCTGGAGGGAGTGGGGCCGTCTCATCCAGGAGTGTGACCACATGTCCATGATGGACAAGCTGAAGCAGATGCTGAAAGGCCACGAGAGCCAGGCCGAGAAGGCCGTCGACAAGGGCGGTGACATGGTCGACGACCGGACGCAGGGCAAGTACAGCGGCCACGTCGACACGGCCCAGGAGAGGGTGAAGGACCAGCTGCGCGACCAGCCGCCCCAGTAGGGCCGCCGTTCCGGCGGTCCCGTCCCGACCGGCGGACCGCTTCCCGGCAGGCCGTCTCCCCCGGTTCGAGGTGTCGTTTTCGGCTCCTCGGACCGGGGTGTCATTTTCGGACTTTACATACTCATTACTATTGATCCGGTTGCGCGTTCGCGTGTCACACGCGGTCAGGCGCCGGCGTTCCTCTGTGCTCCGGCGCGCCCGCGCCACACGCAGCCCCGCGGAGCACCCTGACGAGAGGACAGCCGCCGTGTCGATCCCCCGTGTCCGGACCACCCCGCTGCCCGGTGTCGGCGTCCAGTACGACCTCACCACCCGAGAACAACGGCACCTGTCCGTGATCGCCCACCGGGACGGTGCGCGCAGTCTGAACGTCTACCGCTCGGACGACCCGGACGCCTGCTCCCAGGCGTTCCGGCTCACCGCCGAGGAGTCCGCCGCCCTGGTCGACGCCCTGACGCCCGCTCACCACAGCCCGGGCCTGCTGCACACCACCGACCTCGGTCTGGTCGCCGAGCGGCTCCCGGTCGAGGGCGCCTCGTACTGGAACGGGCGGCTGCTCGGCGAGACCCGGATGCGCACCGAGACCGGCGCCTCGATCGTCGCCGTCCTGCGGCGCACCGGCGCCGTGCCCTCCCCCACACCCGACTTCCGGCTGGCCGGCGGCGACATCCTGATCGTCATCGGCACCCGCGAGGGCGTCGACACGGCGGCCGCGATCCTGGATCGGGAGTGATCGGATGCACACCGCCACCGTCTTCATCGAGCTCGGCTCCGTCATCCTCGTCCTCGGCCTGCTCGGGCGGATCGCCGGACGCTACGGCTTCTCCCCGATCCCGCTCTACCTGCTCGGCGGGCTGGCGTTCGGCAAGGGCGGGCTGCTGCCGCTGAGCGCCAGCGAGGAGTTCGTGGCCACCGGCGCCGAGATCGGCGTCGTCCTGCTGCTGCTGATGCTGGGCCTGGAGTACACCGCCGCCGATCTGGTGACCAACCTCAAGGCCCAGTACCCGGCCGGCGCCGTGGACTTCCTGTTCAACGCGACACCCGGGGCGGTGGCCGCGCTGCTGCTCGGCTGGGGCCCGGTGGCGGCGGTGGTGCTGGCCGGGGTGACCTGGATATCGTCCTCGGGAGTCATCGCCAAGGTGCTCGGCGACCTCGGACGGCTCGGCAACCGGGAGACCCCGGTGATCCTCAGCATCCTGGTGCTGGAAGACCTGGCGATGGCGGTCTACCTGCCGATCCTGACCGCGCTGCTGGCCGGCGCGGGCCTGCTCGCGGGCTCCGTCACACTGGCCATCGCCCTGGCCACGGCCGGCGCGGTGCTCTTCGTCGCCCTCCGCTACGGGCGCCTGATCTCGCGGTTCGTCTCGCACGACGACCCGGAGAAGCTGCTGCTGGTGGTCCTCGGACTGACCCTGCTGGTCGCGGGCATCGCCCAGCAGCTCCAGGTGTCGGCCGCGGTCGGCGCCTTCCTGGTCGGCATCGCCCTGTCCGGCGAGGCCGCAGAGGGCGCGCACATCCTGCTCAGCCCGCTGCGGGACCTCTTCGCCGCGGTGTTCTTCGTGTTCTTCGGTCTCAGCACCGACCCGACCAGCATTCCGCCGGTCCTGCTGCCGGCCCTGCTGCTGGCCGTGGTCACCGCGCTCACCAAGGTCGCGACCGGCTACTGGGCGGCGCGGCGCGCGGGGATCGCCACGCGGGGCCGGTGGCGGGCCGGCGGGGCGCTGGTGTCACGCGGGGAGTTCTCGATCGTCATCGCCGGCCTGGCCGTCACCGCGGGCATCGAGCCCGGCCTCGGCCCGCTGGCGACCGCGTACGTGCTGATCCTGGTGGTCACCGGGCCGCTGGCCGCGCGCTACACGCAACCGGCCGTCGAACGGCTCGGCACGGTGCTGGGACGGCAGCGGTGGGTACCGACCCGCGCGCCCGGCTCGGGGCCTGCGCACCTCCCCGGGCAGGGCGGGGCACCGGCCCAGGAGGCCGGACCGACGGTTCCGGACGCCGAGCAGATCCCGCCCGGCACGCCGACACCGGGCTCCACGGCGGCCGATTCGGGCCAGACGCTCGACGGGCTGTCGCGCTGACGCCCCGTTCGTTCCCACGTCCGTTCCCGGGGCGGGTCACCGTCGGTGACCCGCCCCGGGGCGTTCCCCGTCCGGCGCGGTGCCCGTGACGCCGTCCGGTCGTCCGTCCGTCCGTGCGTCCGCACCGGCGCGCGCGCCGGGATCCGCGCCGCCGACCGGCCCGGCGCCGGTGCCGCAGTGTTCACAGGGCCCCGGTCCGGGACGCTCCCGCAGGCGCCCGCAGTCCTCGCACACCCGGTCCAGCCAGCAGGCCGGCTCGCCGCCTTCGTCCATGCCGCCGATTCTGCCCGCCGACCCGCTCCGACCGCGAGTAGACAATGTCTACTCGATCTTGGTAGACAGTGTCCATGACCGATCAGGACTCCACCACCGGCCTGCGCGGGCGCCTGGTGACGGCCGGCGTCGAGCTGGTGACCCGCGAGGGCGTGCACGCCCTCACCCTGCGCGAGATCGCCCGCCAGGCCGGCGTCTCGCACGGCGCCCCCCGCCGCTACTTCGCCACCCACGTCGAACTGCTCGCGGCCATCGCCCGGCGCGGCTTCGACGACCTGGCCGCCTCGCTCGGCCTCGCCGGGCCGGCCGCGGACCCGGACCCGGTCGGAGCAGGCGGCCCCGCCGCCGCCCGGGCGGCGCTCGGCCGGCTGGCCCGCGGCTACCTCGACTTCGCGGCCGCCCAGCCCGGCATGTTCGAGCTGATGTTCCGCCACGACGTGCTGGAGGGCAGCGGCTCCGACCTGCGGCGGACCACCCTGCCGCTCTTCGAGGTCATCGCCCGCCTGGTCGCCGAGGCCCGCCCGGACACCGCGGGCCGCACCGGCGGGCCCGGGCCGTACGCCGCCGCACCGCCCGGCGTCCCGGACCCGGCCGGCGTGCCCGACCCCGTCACCGCCGCGGCGGCGTTCTGGGCCAACCTCCACGGCCTCGCCCAGCTCCGCGCCTGGGGCACCCTGCGGCTCGTCACCGGAACCGACACCCTCGAACCGCTGCTGCGCGCCGCCCTCGACGCCCACCTCGGCCCGGAGCCCCGGTGAACGCGGCCACCCGACAGCGCCTCACCCTGGCCGGCAGCATCACCGGGGCCGCCGTCGTGGCCCTCGACGGGACGGTGCTCACCGTCGCCCAGCCCAGCCTCCGACGCGACCTCGACGCCTCCCTCTCCGACGTGCAGTGGACCAGCACCGCGTACCTCATCACCGTGGCCAGCCTGCTGGTCTTCGCCGGGCGGCTCGGCGACCGCTACGGACACCAGCGGGTCTTCGCCGTCGGCGTGCTCGGGTTCGCCGCCAGTTCCGCGGGGATCGCCCTGGCGCCCGACATCGGCTGGGTGATCGCCCTGCGGGTCGCCCAGGGAGTGGCCGGCGCACTGCTCCAGCCCGCCACCCTCGGACTGCTGCGGGCCGCCTACCCCGCCGACCGGCTCGGCACGCCGATCGCGCTGCGCACCAGCGCGATCGGCCTGGCGGCCGCCGCCGGCCCGGTCGTCGGCGGTGCGCTGACCACCCACTTCGGCTGGCGGTCCGTCTTCGTCCTCACCGTCCTGCCCGCCGTCGCGGCCGGCGCCGCCGCCCTGTTCGTCCGGCTCCCGCACGCGCCCGGCGACCGCGCCGCCGGGCTGGACCTCCCCGGCGCCGCGCTGCTGGGGGCGACGCTGTCCTGCCTGGCCTTCGCCCTGACCGGGATCCCCGACCGGGGCTGGACGGCCGGCACCTGGCTCGGCCTCGCCGCGTCCGCCGCGCTGGGAGCCGCCTTCCTCCGGCACGAGCGGCGCACCGCGCGACCGCTGCTGCCACCGGCCGTGATCGGCTCGACCACGGTGACGGCGGCCCTCGGCGTGCTGTCGACCGCCTCGGCCGCGCTCTTCGGCACGATCTTCCTCGGCACCTACTTCCTCCAGGACGTCCTCGCCCTCGACCCGCTCGCGAGCGCGGTGCGGTCCCTGCCACTGGCGGTGGCGATGGTGGCGTCCGCGCCGGCCTCCGCCGTGCTGGCCCGCCGGTACGGTCCGCGCCGTACGGTCGTGGCGGGGATGTCGGCGATCGCGGCCGGGGCCCTGGGGGTCGCCGGGTTCGGACCGGCCACCGGCGTGCTCGCGATCGGTGGGGCCTTCCTGCTGCTGGGCGCCGGGTTCGGGACGGTGATGGTCACCGCGACGGCGGCGATCGTCCGTGCCGCCTCGCCGGCCGACGCCGGGGTGGCGGGCGGGCTGCAGCAGACCGCGATGAACATCGGTCCGGCCGTCGGTGTGGCCACCGCGGCCACCCTGACCGCGGGCCATCCGCTGGTCACCGCCCTGGGCCCGGCGCTCTGGGCCCTGGCCGCCACCGCCGCCGCGGGCGCCCTGCTCGCCACCCGCTTGCCGCACGGTCGCACCGCCTGAGGCC
>NZ_JBHXKE010000329.1:0-8206 GCF_042722765.1 Kitasatospora sp. NPDC058406 | reverse complement strand
GCGGGGCGCGGGGCGTGCGGGCGGCGGCCCTCGGGTCCCGCCCGGCGGCCGGCTGGGCCTTGGCACCGGGCTGGCGCGCCTGGGACTGCTTCGCGGGCGACGGCTTCGCGGGCTGTTGCTTGGCGCGGGCCGGCTGACCCGCGGCGGACTGCGGCTTCGCCGGCTGCCCCTTGGCGGGCTGGGCGCGCCCGGCGGCCGGCGGCTTGCCGGTGGACTGCCCGCGCGGGACCGGCCGGGGCGCGGCGCCCTTGACGGGACGGCGTCCGCCGTTGCCGCCGTTTGCGCCGGAGGGCTGACGGGGTGTGCTCATCGGGCTGCGCCCCCGCCCGTGGCCGGCGCCGGCTGCGGCGCGGTCGGGTTGAGCTGGACGGTGACGTCGCCGCCAGGGGCCGGGGCGTTCGGCGCCGCGGTGGTGGGCTGCGCCGCCGCCGGGGATCCGGGCTGGGCACCGGGTTGGGCGCTCGGCGCCGGCTGCTTCCCGGGCCACGGTTCCACGGTGGACCGTTTCACCGGCGGGCTGTCCTGGGCCGGCTTCGGCGTGCCGACCACCGCGCCGCCGTTCGGCAGGTCGAGGAAGGCCATCCCGCCGGCCGGCACCATGCCCAGCTCGGCGGCCCGGCGGGCCAGCGCGTCCGGCGCGGAGTTCTGGTCGATCTGGTGCTGGAGCCCCTGCTGCTCGTCGGTGAGCACGGTGGTCTGCCGCTGCAGCCTGGACAGCTCGAAGGAGCCCTCGTTGAGGGCGGTGTTCAGTGCCAGCAGCCCGAGCAGTCCGGCCCCGAGCAGCACCACCACCAGCACCGCGAACGGCGTCCGCCCCCGTACCTGGCGTCGCCCGGGGCGGACGGTGATCCGCGCCCTGCCGCCCTGCCCGGGGAGCACCCTGCTCCCCGCCCCGCCTCCGGCCACCGGCCCCACCGTCTTTCCTCCGCCCTTCGGACCGTCCCGGTGCCGGTCAGCCCCGGGTGCTTCGGTCCCTGATCCTCTCCGCCACCCGCAGCCGTACGGGTGCGGCGCGCCGGTTCTCCTCGATCTCCTCCTCGGTGGCCTGCTCGGCACCGCGGGTGATCAGCTTGAGCCAGGGCTGGTGCTCCTCCGGGACGAACGGCAGCCCCGGCGGGGCGGTGTTGGTCGCCCCGGCCGCGAAGCACTGCTTGACCAGGCGGTCCTCCAGCGACTGGTAGGACATCACGGCGATCCGCCCGCCGATGGGCAGGACGCCCAGAGCACCGGGAATCGCCCGCTCCAGGACCTCCAGCTCGCCGTTGACCTCGATCCGCAGCGCCTGGAACGTGCGCTTGGCCGGGTTGCCGCCGGTGCGGCGGGTGGCGGCCGGGATGGCGTTGCGCACCAACTCGACCAGACGCGCGCTGTTGGTGAACGGTTCCTTCTCGCGTTCGCGCAGGATCACCGAGGCGATCTTCCCGGCGAACCGCTCCTCGCCGTAGAACTTGAGGATCCGGGCCAGCTCGCCGTGGCTGTAGGTGTTCAGCACCTCGGCCGCGCTGATCCCGCGGGTCTGGTCCATCCGCATGTCCAGCGGCGCGTCCTGCGCGTACGCGAACCCGCGCCCGGCCTCGTCCAGCTGCATGGAGGAGACGCCGAGGTCGAAGAGGATGCCGTCGGCCTTCGGGATGTCCAGGCGCTCCAGCACCTCGGGGATCTCGTCGTAGACGGCGTGCACCAGGGTGGCCCGTTCGCCGAAGGGGGCCAGCCGCTCGCCGGAGAGCTTGAGCGCCGCCGTGTCGCGGTCCACCGCCACCAGCCGGACGTCCGGGAACTGGGTGAGCAGGGCCTCGCTGTGGCCACCGAGGCCGAGGGTGGCGTCCACCACCACCGCACCGGGCCGGGAGATCGCCGGGGCCAGCGCGTCCATGCACCGCTGCAGCATCACCGGGACGTGCTTGGGGGCCGGATCGTTGGTGGTCATTGCGCGGTGGCGCCCTTCCTCGGTGCGGAGCCGCCCGAAGTACGGGAGCTCGGACCATTCTGTCCCACCACGCCGCGAAGCAGACGCAGGGGCCGGGCCGCGGCCCGTGGGCCCCGCCCGCTCCTTGGGGAAGGTCGTGACCGCCCGGCACCGGGGAAGGTGCGCCAGGTGGCACGGAGCGGGTGGAGGCCACGGGCCGCGTCGGCCGCCGCACCGGCCGGAAACGCCCGGTTGACGGGCCCCGGCGGGTGTGCTCCACTGCGCCGCAACTCTACCGCGCACGCCCCGTCAGTCAATGGCCCGCTCCGGCGCACCACCCGGGCGGCGGTACGGATCACCGCAGGTCGCGACGGTGCTCGTGGCACATGCCGGACGCCGCAGCCGCACCGGCCGCGGTGCCGCGCGCCCCGGTACCGGGCACCGCCCCGGACAGCGGACGGGGCGGGGCGGGACCGGACCGGGACCGGGGCGGGACCGGGTCGGGGCCGGACCGGGACCGGGTCGGACAAATACGTCCGTATCGCCCGGAAGCGGCGGCGCCTTGTGGATATGCGCTCGGTCACACGGGCCCGCTCTGTCGCCATCAGCCCCACCAAGACCCGGCGAATCGCACTAACGTCTTCACCATGACAGTGACCCCCGACCGGCCCACGCCGACCGCCGCTGCCGACGCCCCGACACCCACCATCATCGACCGCTTCGTCGCGGCCAACCGCGAGTACGCGGTGACCTTCCGCGACGGCGGGATGGACGCCCGCCCGGTGCAGAAGATCGCCGTGGTCGCCTGCATGGACGCCCGCCTCGACCTGTTCGCCGCGCTCGGCCTCGAACTCGGCGACGCCCACGTCATCCGCAACGCGGGCGGCGTGGTCACCGACGACACCATCCGTTCCCTCACCATCAGCCAGCGCGCCCTGGGCACCCGCTCGGTCGCGCTGATCCACCACACCGGCTGCGGCCTGCTCGGCCTCACCGAGGACTTCCGCCGCGAGCTGGAGCAGGAGGTCGGACAGCGCCCGCAGTGGGCGGTCGAGTCCTTCGTCGACCTGGACAGTGACGTCCGGCAGTCCATGCAGCGCGTCCGCACCTCTCCGTTCCTGCTGCACACCGACAACGTGCGCGGCTTCGTCTTCGACGTCCACACCGGGCTGCTGCGCGAGATCCACTGACCCCGTCCATCCGGTCGGCCCGGCCAGCGTCGCCCGGGCCAGCCGGACGCTCCCCGGAAGCCCCCCGGCCCGCCTCCCCGGCACGGCCGCCCGAGGGTGCCCGGTCCGGAGGGTGACTTCTGACCACCGCCCGGGGGAGAATGCGCCTGCCGGTCCGGCCTCGAACCACCTGGGGCGGCCGGTCGCAGGCCGTACTCCGGCACCGGCTCCCGGAACACGGAACCGCTCCCGGAGGGGCCGCGTCCAGCATGGGGTGGGGGCCGGCCTCAACGGAGGCGGGCACGTGGTGTGCCAGGGAGCGAACGGGTGACGAGCTACAACGATCAGGCCGGTCTCGACGGTCGTGCAGGGGGCGACCGGGAGACGCCGGGGTACCACCCCGTCGGTCTGCCGGAACTCGCCGCCGTCGTGGACCGGATCCGCGGCAACATCGAGAGCGTGATCGAGGGCAAGCCGGAGGCCATCCGGATCGCCCTGACCGTCCTGCTCGCCGAGGGCCACCTGCTGCTGGAGGACGTGCCCGGCGTCGGCAAGACCATGCTGGCCAAGGCGCTGGCCCGGTCCGTCGACTGCACCGTGCGGCGCATCCAGTTCACCCCGGACCTGCTGCCCTCGGACGTCACCGGCACCAACATCTTCGACCAGCACCAGCGCGACTTCGAGTTCCGGCCGGGCGCGATCTTCGCCCAGATCGTCGTCGGCGACGAGATCAACCGGGCCTCGCCGAAGACCCAGTCCGCGCTGCTGGAGTCGATGGAGGAGCGTCAGGTCACCATCGACGGCACCAGCTACGAGCTGCCCTCGCCGTTCATGGTCGTGGCCACCCAGAACCCGGTCGAGATGGAGGGCACCTACCCCCTCCCCGAGGCCCAGCGGGACCGCTTCATGGCCCGGATCTCGATGGGCTACCCGAGCCCCGAGGCCGAGTTCGCCATGCTCGACGTGCACGCCGGCGCGAGCCCGCTGGACGACCTCCAGCCGGTCGCGCACGCCTCCGACATCCTCAAGCTGATCGACCTGGTCCGCACCGTGCACATCGCCGACCCGGTCCGCCGCTACGCCGTCGACCTGGTCTCCGCCACCCGCACCAGCCACGAGCTGCGCCTCGGCGCCTCGCCCCGCGCCACCCTGCACCTGGTCCGGGCCGCCCGCGCCGCCGCCGCCCTGGACGGCCGCGACTACGTCACCCCGGACGACCTCCAGCGCCTCGCCGTCCCGGTGCTCGCCCACCGCCTGATGCCGACCGCCGAGACCCAGCTCAGCCGCCGCACCTCCGAGCAGATCGTGGCCGAGCTGGTCGCCCGCCTGCCGCTCCCGCGCCCGCAGGGCGCCCCCGCCACGCGGAGGAGCTGAGGTGGGCCCGTCCGACGAACCGTCGGGCCTGCGCGCCGGCCTGCGCGGCCTCACCACCCGGGGCCGTTCCTTCCTCGCCGCCGGGGTGACCGCGGTGGTCTGCGCGTACCTGCTCGACCAGGACGCCCTGCTGCGCGTCGGCGTCCTGCTCGCCGCGCTGCCGCTGGCCGCCGCCCTGCTGCTGTCCAACACCCGCTACCGGGTGGCCAGTGGCCGGCGGCTCAGCCCGCGCCGGGCGGTGGCCGGCCAGGAGGCCCGGGTCCACCTGCGGGTGGACAACGTCTCCCGGGTCCCCACCGGCCTGCTGCTGCTGGAGGACAAGGTCCCGTACGTGCTCGGGCCGCGCCCGCGGTTCGTGCTGGACCGGGTCGAGCCCCGCGGCAACCGCGAGGTCTCCTACCGGGTCCGCTCCGACCTCCGGGGCCGCTACCCGCTCGGCCCGCTCCAGCTGCGGCTCTCCGACCCGTTCGGGATGTGCGAGCTGAACCGCTCGTTCTCCGCGTCCGACGTGCTCACCGTCGTCCCGCAGATCCTGCCGCTGCCGTACGTCCGGCTCAGCGGCGAGTGGGCCGGCCAGGGCGACAGCCACGCCCGGGCCCTGGCCCTGGCCGGTGACGACGACGTCATCCTGCGCGAGTACCGCCCCGGCGACGACCTCCGCCGGGTGCACTGGAAGTCCACCGCCCGCTACGGCGAGCTGATGGTCCGCCGCGAGGAGCAGCCCCGCAAGGCCCGGGCCACCGTCCTGCTGGACACCCGCGAGGTGGGCCACCGGGGCAGCGGCCCCGCCTCCTCCTTCGAATGGGCGGTCTCCTGCGCCGCCTCGGTCACCGCCCACCTGCTGGAACGCGGTTACCAGACCCGGCTGCTGACCGACACCGGCCTCGCCGTCCCCGGGAGCGGCGCCGGCGGCGGCAACACGGCGGCCGACACCTCCGGCCTGATCCTGGACGCCCTCGCCGTGGCCGACCTCTCCGAGGGCGCCGGGCTCTCCCGCGCCGAGGAACCGCTGCGGGCCGGCGGGGAGGGCCTGCTGGTCGCCGTCCTCGGCGACCTGGACGAGGAGCAGGTCGCCCGGCTGGCCCGGCTGCGCAACCGCACCGGTGGCGCCGTGGCCTTCCTCCTCGACACCGCCACCTGGGCCGGCCTCCGCATGCTCGCCCCCGACACCGGCGGCGACGAGTTCCACGACCGGGTGCTCCGCCTGCGCGAGGCCGGATGGACCGTCCTGCCCGTCCGTGCCGGCGACTCGGTCACCGAACTGTGGCGGGCCGCCGACCGGGCCGAGGCGCCCTCCCCCTACCGAAACGAGGCCGGCGCGTGACCACCCGGGCCAAACTGACCGCGTACTCGGCGCTGGCCACCGCCCTGGCCGCGCTCTGCCTGACCCCGCTGCTGACCACCAAGGGCTGGATCACCCACGCGTACCTGGTGGTGGCCGTGATCGCGGTCGTCGGCGCGGGCCTGCGGCGCACGCCGTTCTACCGCTGGGCCGTCCCGCTCGGCCAGCTGGTCGCGCTCCTCCTCCTGCTGCTGCTCGCCTTCGCGGCCTCCGGCGCCTCCTGGGGCGGGATCGTCCCCGGTCCCGAGTCGCTGCGCACCCTCGCCCGGGCGTTCGAGCAGGGGCTGAACGACATCCGGGAGTACGCCATCCCCGCCCCGCCCAGCGCGGGCCTGCGGCTGATCATGATCACCTCGATCGGCCTGATCGCCGTCGCGGTGGACACCGTCGCGGTGACGTACCGGCGCTCGGCGCTGGCCGGGCTGCCGCTGCTGGCGCTCTACTCGGTCGGCAACGGCCTGGCCGGCGACCGGGGCAACTGGCTCTGGTTCGCGGCCGCCGCGGCCGGCTACCTGGTCCTGCTCTTCGCCGAGGGCCAGGACCGGGTCTCCCGCTGGGGCCGGGTCTTCCGCGGCACCCCGCACGGCACCGAGGGCAGCTCCGGCGGACTCAGCCAGAGCGGCCGGCAGGTCGGCGTGGTGGCACTCGCGCTCGCCCTGCTGCTGCCGGCCTTCCTGCCGCGCTGGAGCTCCGGCCTGGTGAACAGCGGCGGCACCGCGAGCTCCGGCAAGCACGGCGGCGCCGGCGGCTTCAACAGCCTCGATCCCCTGGTCGCCCTGAACGACGCGCTCCCCGAGCCCCGCAACGTCGAGCTGCTCACCTACAAGATGGACAGCGCGCTGGCCGACAGCACCTACCTGCGCACCGGCTCGCTGGACGCCTTCGACGGCACCAGGTGGAAGCTCAGCTCCACCGACACGACCGAGTTCAAGGGCACCCTGCCGGCCCCCGACGGCCTGACCGTGCCCGACTTCCCGGAGCTGAAGACCACGGTCAGGATCAGCGACCGGCTGGAGAACGCCTGGCTCCCGATGCCCTACCCGGCCCGGACCGTCTCACTGCGCAACACCGCCGACTGGCAGCTCGACTCGCTCACCTCGGCCCTCCAGCCGACCCGGGACAAGGCGATCAAGGGCCTGGGCTACACGGTCACCTCGCTGTACGTCGGCCCCACCGCCGCCGAACTGCGCAGCGCCCCCCAGGCGCCCGACCGGATCCGGGCCCAGTACCTCGACCTGCCGAGGGACCTGCCGCCGATCGTCCGCCAGAAGGCCGTCTCCGTCACCCAGCAGGCGAGGACCCCCTACGACAAGGCGGTCGCGCTGCAGGAGTGGTTCACCCGCTCCGGCTTCACCTACGACGTCAAGACCCGGTCCGACAGCGGCAGCGACGCGATGGCCGACTTCCTGACCCGGCGCCGGGGCTACTGCGTCCACTTCGCCTCCACCATGGCCGCGATGGCGCGCGTCCTGGACATCCCCGCCCGGGTCGCGCTCGGCTTCACGCCCGGCGACACCAAGGGCGGCGAGGTCTACTCGGTGACCGACTCGATGTACCACGCCTGGCCCGAGCTGTACTTCGAGGGCTACGGCTGGATGCGCTTCGAGCCCACCCCGACCCGCGGCGTGCAACCCGAGTACAGCGACCAGGTCGCCGCGCCGACCACCGCACCGACCACGCAGCCGACCGCGCAGCCGCAGCCCAGCGCCTCGGCGCAACTGCCGTCCGCGAACCCCGACTGCGACCCGAAGCTGCGCAGCATGGGCGAGTGCGGGGAGCGGGACAAGTCCGCCGGCGGTGCCCTGGCCGACTCCTGGCTGTTCTCCGGGAAGACCCTGGCCACCCTGGCCTCCGCCCTGGTGCTGCTCGCGCTGCTGCTCACCCCGATGGTCTGGCGGGCGCTGCTGCGCCGGCGCCGGCTCGGAGCCGGCGGGCGGCGGCGCCCCGGAGGGGAGGGGCCGGTCGAACTCACCGACGAGCAGGTGATGGCCGCCTGGGACGAGCTGATCGACTCCGCCTGGGACCTCGGCATCCCGCCCGACGAGTCGCGGACCCCGCGCTCCGCCGCGCGCCGGATCGCCGAGACCGCCGAGCTCGACGAGGCCTCGGCGGCGGCGGCCGGGCGGGTGGCGCTGGCCACCGAGCGGGTCCTCTACGCCCGGACCACGCAGGTCACCACGCCGCTGGCGGCGGACGTCCGGACCGCCCGCGACGGCCTGCGGGCCGGCGCGGGCCGGCGCGGCCGGACCAGGGCGCTGCTCCTGCCCGCGTCCTCGGCCCAGCTCTGGTGGCGCCTCTCGGACGCGGTGCTGGCGGCCCGGCTGGCGGTGCGCCGCAGGGCCGCGCGGCTGACCGCCGCCGTCACCGGGCCGGTCCGCCGGTCCCTGCGGCGGCGGAAGGGCGACGGTCCGGAGT
>NZ_JBHXKE010000328.1:0-8225 GCF_042722765.1 Kitasatospora sp. NPDC058406 | reverse complement strand
AGTCCGAGGACTCCCGCCCCTTCCGGGTTCTGCGGGGGGTCACACCAGCAGCTGGCCGCCGTCCACCTGCACCACGGCGCCGGTGATGTGCCGGGCCTGTCCGGAGGCCAGGAACAGCACCAGGGGCGTCAGGTCGGACGTCTCGGCGATCCGGCCGAGCGGGATGCGCGTCTCCCAGAGACCGCGCGCCGTCTCGTCCTCCATCAGCGGCGCCGTCATCGGCGTGTGCACCGGCCCGGGGGCGACGCCGTTGACCCGGATGCCGTGCCCGGCGAGTTCGAGGGCCGCGGTCCGGGTGAGGGCGTCCACCCCGGCCTTGGTGGCCTCGTAGTGGCCGAGCCCCGGGGTCGGCTGGCGGGCCCCGATCGAGCTGATGTTGACGATCGCCCCGCCCCGGCCGGTGTCGGCCATCTGCCGGCCGACCACCTGGGTCACCGTGAAGGTGCCACGCAGGTTGACCGAGACGACCAGGTCGAAGATCTCGGCGGGCAGGTCGAGCAGCGGACCGCCGCCGCCGGCCAGGCCCGCGTTGTTGACCAGGACCTCGACCGGGCCGAACCGCGCGGTGGCCTCGGCCAGGGCGGCGGTCACGCTCTCCCGGTCGGTGACGTCCATCGTGACGGCGAGCGCGCCGGCGCCGATCCCCTCCGCCACCGTGTCGGCCGCCGCACGGTTCAGGTCGGCGACCACCACCCGGTCGCCGGCCGCCGCGAACGCCTCGGCGACCGCCCGGCCGATGCCGCTGCCCGCCCCGGTGACCAGGACGACGCGCCCTTCGGTGCTCATCGTGCCTCCGCGATGAGGATGCGCGGGCTGCCGGGCAGCGCGCGGGTCTCGACGGGCTCCCAGCCGGCCTCGCGCAGCCAGCCTCGGACCTCGTCCTCCGGGTAGACGATCGTGCCGTCGATCACCAGGTACTCGCCGGCGTGCAGGGCGTCGATGCCGCGCTGCTGCTCGTCGGAGTCGAGGAAGAAGTCGAGCAGGACCAGCTTCGCACCCTCGGCCGCCGCCGCGCGCGCCCGGCGGACGATGGCGCGGTTCTGCTCGGCGTCGAAGCGGTGGGCCACGTGCTCCAGCAGCACCAGGTCGAAGCCTCCCGGGACGTCGCCCGTGACGGCGTCGCCCTCGACGATCTCCACCCGGTCGTCCACCCCGGCGCCGGCCAGCACGCCCCGGGCGTGGCCGACCAGCTCGCCGGCCGAGAGGAAGGTGCCCCTGAGGCCGGGGGCGGCCTTGAGGGCCTCGGCCAGGAACGAGCCGGAGAGGCCGCCGAGGTCCAGCACCCGCTCGTGCGCGGTGAAGTCGTAGTGCTCGGCGAGCTGGCGGGCGTGCAGCGCGTTGTAGGTCATCACGCCGGCCAGGAAGGTGGTCATCCGGTCGCCGCCGAGGTCCAGCCGGTTGGGCTCGGCGGTCCGGCTGGTCTCGCCGAAGCCCAGCCAGTGGCCGTAGCTGATCTCGTCGAGGAAGGTCAGGAAGGGGCGCAGGTCGATCTCGCCCTCGGCGCCGGTGAGGTAGGCGGCGGTGCTCGCGGAGTTCGCGTAGCGTCCGGCCGTGCGCTCCAGCAGTCCGAGGCCGGCCATCGCGTCGGCCAGGATGCGGCTGGTGCGTTCCGGCAGGCCGGTGCGGGCGGCGATCTGCGGGACGTCCTGCGGGCCGTCGGCGAGCGCGGCGAACAGGCCCGCGTCGGCGGCGGCGAAGAGCTGCTTGGCGGCCATGTAGCCGACGGCCACGTCGACGATCGGCGTCGGGTCCGCGGAACGGGGGGATTCCGGACGAAGGGACATATCGCGTCCTCCTTGACGGTCAAAGAATATGCCGGATGCTATACGATCGTCTTCCCGGCGGCCAGAGCCGGACTACTCGGATCCCAGGAGGTTGACGTGGAGCTCTCGCAGGCTGACTCCCCCCACGGCGGTGCGGGCGCGCCGGACGGTGCGTCCGCGACGGACCGCGTGCCCCGGCGCAGGCTCGGCGCCGACGGCCCGGAGGTGCCGGTGTTCGGCCTCGGCTCGTGGAACACCTGGGACCGGATGACCACCGACGAGGCCGCCGAGCTGGTCTCCCGCGCCGTCGCGCGCGGGGTCGACCTGTTCGACGTCGCCCACTACAACTTCGGGCCGCACGCGGAGAACGCGGTCACCGACATCATCTTCGGCGAGGCGGTCCGCACCGCCGGCCTGGCCCGCGAGGACTACCTTCTCTGCGGGAAGCTCTGGCTCTGGGACTACCCGAAGGCGTCGTTCGCGGAGCAGCTGGACGTCTCGCTGGCCCGGGTCGGCACCGACCGCGCCGACTTCGTGGTGGCCGGCGACCACCTCGGCGAGCTGGACGTCCACTCCGTGGTCACCGACGTCGCCGAGCTGGTGCGGGCCGGGCGGTTCACCGCCTGGGGCGTCAACAACTGGTCCGCCGACGACCTGTGGGCCGCCCGCCGGTTCGCGCTCGCCGAGGGCATGGTCCCGCCGTCGTTCGCCCAGCTCAAGTACAGCCTGGCCCGCCGCTCGGTGCCCGAGGGGGAGCCCTACGGCCAGCTCTTCGACGAGGCCGGGCTCGGCCTCCAGGCCTCCGACGTCTTCGAGGGCGGCATCCTGGCCGGCAAGCTGCACCCGCAGCGCAAGATCGGCGCCGACCCGGGCGGCATCCGCGAGCGGATCCGGGAGTCCTACCCGGAGGTGCTGCGGGTCGCGGAACGCTTCGGCGCCACGCCGGCCCAGCTGGCCGTCGCCTTCACGCTCACCCACCGGGCGGCCGCCAGCGTGCTGTTCGGCGCCAGCAGCATCGAGCAGTTCGAGACCAACCTCGGCGCGCTGGACCTGCTGGAGCGCCACGGCGGCGAACTGCGCGAGGCGGTCGCCGGTCTCTGGCTGGACCGCGACGTCGTCCACCCCGGCGCCTCCTGGGGCACCGACGCCCCGGCCCGCTGACGCCCGTCCGGCAGGGCCCGTCGGGTCCGTTCCGTCCGTTCCGTCCGTCCTGCCCGTCGCGTCCGCCGGGCCGCGGCGGTCACCGCTCCGGGCTCAGACCTCGTGCACCACCCGGCCGTCGACCACCGTCATCGCCACCGGGACCTCGGGCAGCGCACCCGGGTCGACGTCCCGCAGGTCCGCGCCGAGCAGGCACAGGTCGGCGACCTTCCCGGCCTCCAGGGTGCCCTTCCAGCGCTCGGCGCCGTCCTGCCGGGCCGGCGCCACGGTGTAGGCGTACAGCGCCTCGTCGAGCGCGAGCCGCTGCCCGCGGCCTCCCGCGGTGCCGTCGGCCCCGGCCCGGGTGGCCGCCGCCGCCACGCCGGCCCGCCAGTCCGGAGCGAGCACCGGCGCGTCCGAGCTGAGGCAGAGCGGGACACCGGCGGTCAGCGCGTCGCGCACCGGCCAGGCGTGGGCGAGGGCGTCCGGGCCGAGGGCCCCGGCGAGCATCGGGGCGGTCGCGGCGGCGATGCCCGGCTGGGTGTTCAGTCCGACCCCGGCGGCGGCCATCGCGGCGAGCGTCGCCGGGTGGACGACGTCGCCGTGGATGAGGTAGTGGCGGCCGTCCCGGCCGTCCGTCGCGCGGGCCTCGGCGAAGGCCCCGGTGACCACCCGGGTGGTTCGGCTGCCGGTGGCGTGCACCCCGATCTGGTGACCGGCCGCGTGCGCGGCGCGGATCATCGAGCGCAGGTTCACCTCGCGCTCGCCGGCGTCGGCGCCGTCCACCAGCAGGGCGCCGTGGCCGCCGTCGGCGTACGGCTCCTCGCTCCACGCGCTGCCCATCGGCGGGATGCCGTCGGCGAAGATCTTCACCCCGGCGACGCGGAACCAGCCGGGGACCTCGGCCGGCGCCCGGAACCCGGCCAGGCCGCGCAGCAGGTCGGTGGCGCTGCTCGCGCCGTCCAGCAGGCCGAACAGCAGCAGCGCGGTGACCCGGGCGCGCAGCAGTCCCTCGGCGGCCAGCTCGGCGTACTCGTGCAGGACGGCGGAGGAGAAGCAGCCGGTGGGTCCGGCGTCCTCGCCGGGTCCGAGGCCCGGTTCGGTGTAGCTGGTGACGCCGAGCGAGGCGAGCAGGTCGCCGGTGCGGAGGATCGCGCGGCGCCGCTCGGCGGGGGTGGTGAGGGCGGCGAGCGCCGGCCCCTCGCCCGCGTGGTCGTGCGCGTGCCCGTCGTGCCCGTGCGCGTCGTGCCCGTGCCCGCCTCCGGGGTGGTCCGGCCCGCCGCCGGTCGGGGCGGCCGCGGCGAGCTGGGCCATCAGGGTGTCCGGCCACATGGTGCCGAGCCACGCCCCGTGCAGGTGCGAGTCGTTGATCCCGGGGATCAGCGAGCGTCCGCGCAGTTCCACCACGCGGGTACCGGGTCCGACGAGCGGCGCGACCTCGGCGTCGGTGCCGGTCCGGAGGATGGTCCCCCCGCTGACCGCGAGCGCCTGGGCGACCGTCCGGGCGCCGTCCATCGTGTGGACACGGCCACCCCTCATGACCAGGTCAGCCGTGGTGATTCCGGTCTGGAGTCCGTTGCGCATCTTCTTGCTCCCAGCTCTGGACACCGTGGATTGTGACTCTTAACGTACATGGAATCAGATACGATTTGCGAGTGCCGGACCCCTACGACGGCACCCGGGCAATCGGAGGTAAACGATGCCCCTGCACCCCGAGGCACAGCTGATCATCGACCGGGCCGGTGCGGCGGAGCAGCCCGCCCAGCCCGTCGAACTCGATGCCCAGACCATGCGCGAACAGTTCCGCACCACCTGGACCATGCCCGAGACGCTCCCGGCCGTCGGTTCGGTGGCCGACACCACCGTGCCGGGCCCGGCGGGCGACATCCCCGTACGGATCTACACCCCCGAGGGCGAGGGCCCCTTCCCTGCCTTCGTCTGGCTGCACGGCGGCGGATGGACCATCGGCTGTCTCGACGAGAACGAGTACTCCTGCCGCGCCGTCTGCGCCGCCTCCGGCGCGGTGGTCGTCTCGGTGGACTACCGGCTCGCGCCGGAACACCCCTACCCGGCCGCCGCGGACGACTGCTACGCCGTCCTCACCTGGCTCCACGAGCACGGCGCCACCATCGGCGTCGACCCCGGGCGGCTCGCCGTCGGCGGGGAGAGCGCGGGCGGCAACCTCGCCGCCGTCACCGGTCTGCGCGCCCGCGACCTCGGCGGCCCCCGGATCTCCCTCCAGGTCCTGATCTCCCCGGTGGTCGCCCACCCCGACGAGGGCCGGCTCTCCTACCGCGACTTCGCCGACGGCTACTTCCTGTCCAAGGACAGCATGGACTGGTTCTTCACCCAGTACCCGCGCGACGAGGCGGACCTCGCCGACCCGTACCTGCTCCCGCTGCGCGCCCGCGACCTCTCCGGACTGCCCCGCGCACTCGTCCTGGAGGCCGAGTACGACGTGCTCCGCGACGAGGGCGAGGAGTACGCCCGGGCGCTCGCCGCGGCCGGGGTCGAGACCTCCCTGGTCCGGTTCGACGGCCTCATCCACGGCTTCTTCGGCCTGCTCGCCACCGACCTCACCGACGCCGCCCGGGCCCACGCCCTGGTCGCCGACGCCATCCGCTCCGCCTGCGGCGGAGCCGCGTGATGACGCCCGCGCTCGCACTGCGCGACGTCAGCATCAGCCGGGCCGAGGCCCCGGTCGTCCACGGGGTCAGCCTGGACGTCGCCCCCGCCTCGGTGACCGTCCTGCTCGGGGCCAACGGCGCCGGGAAGACCACCCTGATGGACGGCATCGCCGGCCTGGTCCGCTGCACCTCCGGCACCGTCACCCTCGACGGCAAACCCCTCGACAAACTCTCCACCTACCGCCGCGCCACCTCCGGCCTGGCCTACGTGGAGCAGTCCCGCAGCGTCTTCCGCACCCTGACGGTCGAGCAGAACCTGCTGGTCGCCCAGCGGCAGGGCGCCGACCTCGACACGGCGTACCGGCTCTTCCCCGAGCTGGACAAGCGGCGCGGCCTGCAGGCCGGCCACCTCTCCGGCGGCGAGCAGCAGATGCTCGTCCTCGGGCGGGCCCTGGTCGCCGGGCCGAAGACGATCCTGATCGACGAGATGTCCTCCGGCCTCGCGCCGGTGGTCGTCCACCGCCTGATGAAGGCCGTCGCCGACCTGGTGGACCTCGGCATCGCGGTGCTGCTCATCGAGCAGTTCGCCCATCTCGCGCTGGAGATCGGCAGCCGCGCGTACGTGCTCAGCAAGGGCCGGCTGGCCTTCGACGGCCCGTGCGCCGAGCTTCGCGGTGACGCGGAGCGCCTGCACGACTTCTACTTCGGCGCGACCCCGGCACCCGCCGCCGCGGCGGCGGGCGCCCACAGCCCGGGCAGCGCCCCGGCGGAAAGCGAGGGAGCATGAGCCTCACCGAGAGACTGGCCACCGACCGCCGGGCGCTCGTCACCGGCCTCGGCGCCGCCGTCGCCGCCTGCGTCCTGGTGCCGGCCCTGCTGCCGCCCTACTGGGTGTACCTGGCGATCACCGCCGTGGTCAGCGCCGTCATCATGCAGAGCTACGGCGTCATCGTCGGCCGGGTCGGCGTGATGTCGCTCTGCCAGATGTCCTTCGCCTCGATCGGCGCCTGGGTGGTGCTGAGGCTCAACGTCGCGCAGGCCCCCGGCGGGTTCCTGGTCTGGCTGGTGCTCGGCGGTCTGGCCGCCGTCCCGGTCGGGGTCGCCATCGGGCTCCCGGCGCTGCGGATCCGGGGCGTCAACCTGGCCGTGGTGACCTTCGGCTTCGCGGTCTCGGCCGACATCGTGCTGAACGCCAACCAGTTCCCCGGCATGTCCGAGCTCAAGACCCTGGAGCGGCCCGCCCTGTTCGAGGACGACGGCGGCTACTTCGTCCTGGTCGTGATCGTCTTCACCGTGCTGGCCCTCGGGCTCGCCCTGCTGAACCGCACCCGGCTCGGGATGTCCTGGGCCGAGCTGCGGCACTCCGAGCGGGCCGCAGCCGCGCACGGCGTCTCG
Organism: Kitasatospora sp. NPDC058406; assembly: GCF_042722765.1. Taxonomy (NCBI): domain Bacteria; kingdom Bacillati; phylum Actinomycetota; class Actinomycetes; order Kitasatosporales; family Streptomycetaceae; genus Kitasatospora; species Kitasatospora sp. NPDC058406. The sequence continues at coordinate 1,300 of NZ_JBHXKE010000328.1, read as the reverse complement.
GTCGCCCGCGCCAAGCTGGCCGCGTTCGCGATCAGCGCCTTCGTCGCGGGTGTCGGCGGCGGTCTGATGGCCGGACAGTTCGGCCTGGTCGTGCCCGGCAACTTCGCCATGATGCAGTCGCTCGCACTGTTCGCGGTCGCCGTCCTGATCGGCCCGCACAACCCCGAGGGCGCCGTGATGGGCGGGGTCTTCGGCGCGGTGATGGCCACCGTGCTGGAGAAGCTGGACCTGCCGCAGGACCTCGGCGGCATGCTGTTCGGGGTCGGCGCCGTCCTGGCCCTGCGCAGCGGGGTCAGCCAGACCGACTTCACCCGGGCCCGCAAGCGCGAACGCGCGGCGCGGAGGTTCCTGGAGACCCACGAGGCCCGGCCGGCCGCCGGGCTCCCGGCCGCCGAGGACCTGCCGGGGCCGCCCGCCGCATCCGCCCCCGCCGCATCCGCCCCCGTGGCATCCGCTCCCGCCGCGGCCGGCGGCGAACCGGCCCTGACCGTACGGGGGTTGACCGTCCGCTACGGGTCGGTGACCGCCCTGGAGGGCGTCGACCTGACCGTCCCGCGGGGCGCCGTGGTCGGACTCATCGGCCCCAACGGCGCCGGCAAGTCCACCTTCATCGCCGCCGTCACCGGTTTCGTCGGCGGCTACGAGGGGAGCGTGGCGCTCGTCGGATCCCCGATCGACCGGCTCAGCCCCAGCGCCCGCGCCACCCGCGGCCTGCGCCGCACCTTCCAGACCACCACCATCGCCCCGGAACTCACCCAGTACGAGTACCTCACCATCGGCGCCGGGCGCCGGCTCTCCACGGAGGAGGCCGACGAACTGCTCGCGTTCTTCGGCTGCCCGCCCGGCCGGCTGCCGGTCTCGATGGTCGACGCGGGTGCCCGCCGCCTGCTGGACGTCGCCGCCGCCGTCGCCGCCCGGCCCGCCGTCGCCCTGCTCGACGAGCCCGCCGCCGGTCAGTCCGCCGCCGAGTCGCTCGCGCTCGGCCGCCGGCTGGCGCAGGTCCCGGCCCGGTTCGGCGTCTCCGTCCTGCTCGTCGAGCACGACATGGACCTCGTCCAGGCCGCCTGCTCCGAGGTCACCGTCCTCGACTTCGGCCACGTCATCGCCACCGGCCCGACCGGCGAGGTGCTCGCCGACCCGACCGTGATGGCCGCCTACCTCGGCACCGCGGACCTCCCGGTCGGCTGACCGCCGCCCGCCGCCCGCCGCCCGCCGCCCCCCCCCCCCCGCCCCCCCCCCCCCGCCCCCCCCCCCCCCCCCCCCCCGCCCCCCCCCCGCCCCCCCCCCCCCCCCCCCCCCC
>NZ_JBHXKE010000327.1:0-8309 GCF_042722765.1 Kitasatospora sp. NPDC058406 | reverse complement strand
GATCACGGATCCGGCCGGGCCGCTCGCGTTGTTCGTTACAGTGATCCACATGCTGGTTGCCGCCGCCGTCTGCCCCTGCCCGCCGCTGCTCGTCCCGGAGGTCGCCGCCGGGGCGGCCGCCGAACTGGAGCCGCTCCGCGCGGCCTGCGACGAGGCGGTGGCGGCGGTGCTCGCCGCCGCTCCGGACCTGCTCGTGGTGGTCGGCACCGGCCCCGAGCCCGAGGTGTGGACCGAGGGCGGCGCCGGCTCCTTCCACCGGTACGGCGTGCCGCTGGTGGCCGCGCTGCCGGGCGGCCGGGCCGAGGGTCCGGAGCTGGCGCCCGCGCTGACCGTCGGTGCCTGGCTGCTGCAGCGGGCCGGGGTGACCGTGCCCACCCACGCCTGTGCGGTGCCCGCCGACGCGCCCGCCGACCGGATGCTCGGGCTGGGACAGGGCCTGGCCGGGCTGGCCGACCGGGTCGGGCTGCTGGTGATGGGGGACGGCAGCGCCTGCCGCTCGGTCAAGGCGCCCGGCTACCTGGACGAGCGCGCCGAGGGGTTCGACGCCGCGTCGGCGCGGGCCCTGGGGTCGGCGGACACCGCGGCGCTGGCCGCGCTGGACGCGGACCTGGCCGCCGAGCTGAAGGCCGAGGGACGGGCCCCCTGGCAGGTCCTGGCCGGCGCCGCGGAGGGCGCCGGCCTGACCGGGCGGCTGGGCTACCAGGACGCCCCGTACGGGGTGGGTTACCTGGTCGCGGCCTGGAGCTGACCCTCCGGGCGGGGGCGTCCGTCAGACGGTCGGCCCCGGGGTGCCGCCGGCGGGGGCGTCGGGGCCGGACGCCGGGGGCTTGTGGGCGAAGTCGTCCACCGCCCCCTTGGCCTTGCTGGTGCCGTGCTCGATCTTCTCGGCGTACTTGCCCTTGGTGGCCTTGTCGATCGCGCCGCCGGCTTTGTCGACCGCCTGCTCGATCTGCGCGCTGTGCTTGCCGGCGAACTCGCCGGCCTTGTCCTTGAGCTCTCCGGCCTTGCCCTTGAGGTTGTCCATCAGACCCATGGCGCCTCACCCTTCCTCGTCCGTTTCCCTCACAACGTCCGTCGCGGGCGAACCGTTCGCAAGGACCCGGCGCGGCCGAAAACGGAGGTAATCGGTCATATGGTCGCCCGATCGGACGGGCCGGTCGGGGAGGGCCGTCGGCGGGTCGCCGTTTTTGGCAGACTTGACCGGTGAGCAGCTCCCCCACCGCCCCGCCCGCCCGCCCCGTCGAGCCCGGCCGGCCCCGCGTCGTCTCGGTCGTCGGCGCGACCGCCGCCGGCAAGTCCGACCTGGCCGTCGCCATCGCCCGCGCGCTCGGCGGCGAGGTGATCAACACCGACTCGATGCAGCTCTACCGGGGCATGGACATCGGCACCGCCAAACTCACGACGGACGAGCGCGGCGGGATCCCGCACCACCTGCTGGACATCTGGGACGTCACCGAGGCCGCCAGCGTCGCCGAGTACCAGCGGTCGGCCCGGGCCGTGATGGACCGGCTGCTCGCGGCCGGCCGCACCCCCGTCCTGGTCGGCGGCTCCGGGCTGTACGTCCGGGCGGCGATCGACGAGATGGAGTTCCCCGGCACCGACCCGGAGGTCCGCGCCCGGCTGGAGGCCGAACTGGCCGAAGCCGGCCCGTACGTGCTGCACCGGCGGCTGGCCGCACTGGACCCCGCCGCGGCCGAGGCGATCCTGACCGGCAACGGCCGGCGGATCGTCCGCGCGCTGGAGGTCATCGAGATCACCGGGCAGCCGTTCACCGCCAACCTGCCGACGAACACCGCCGTGTACGACGCCGTGCAGATCGGCGTCGCGGTGCCCCGGCCCGAGCTGGACGAGCGGATCACCCTGCGGGTGGACCGGATGTGGCAGGCCGGGCTGCTCGACGAGGTGCGGGAGCTGGAGAAGGCCGGCCTGCGGGAGGGGCGGACGGCCTCCCGGGCGCTCGGCTACCAGCAGGTGCTGGACCACTTCGCGGGGGAGTGCACCGAGGACGAGGCGCGCGCCGAGACCGTCCGGGCCACCAAGCGGTTCGCCCGGCGACAGGAGTCGTGGTTCCGCCGGGACGACCGGATCCACTGGCTCGCCCGCCCGGCCGGCACCGATCCGGTCGAGCTGCTCGGCCGCTCGCTGGAGCTGATCGACCGTCAGGAACCCGCCGTCCGATAGGCGGTTTCCGGCCACCCGGCGGTGCAGCTGCGCGCGCAGACGGGCGTGCAGGACGACCCGGCGGTCACGGCCGGATCACGTGATGGCCACGGATCACCCGTCTACCCCGGTCAGGCCCGGAACGCCCCCCTGGACATGCCATCATCGATGCCATAAGGGATCGGCCGGGCGGCCGATCGTGCCCGGCCGCGAGTTCGCACTCGTGTCGAACTGTCAGGGGAGGCCGCGTGTCGACGGGTACCGGCCCCGAAACCGGCCAGAGCGCCGGACAGCGGAGCGGCCGTGCCGCCACCGCGCAGGCCGACGGCCTCGACGCCTCGACGCTGCCCGATCTGCCGGTCCTGCCGGGCCTCGACGCACCCACCTCCTACGCGGTCGCGCTGCCGGCGCTGGACAGCGCCCCGGCCGGTGCCGTGCACGAGCGTGAGATCCGCCCGCGCCGCCGGCTCCGCTGGTGGCAGACCCTGCCGATCGCCCTGCTGGCCACCGCCGGTTCGCTGATGTTCGCCTTCCCGCTGGCGTTCGGCTCGGCCGGGGCCGGGTCGGCGATGATCGGGATGCTCGGCCTGCTGCTCACCGCGGCCTCGGTCGGCTGGGGCGCGATGGCCGCCCGGCACGCCGGCTACAAGTGGCCGGGTCTGCCGCGCCGCGGCACCGGCGAGCGGGCCGGGTGGAAGTCGATCGTGATCTACACGCTGATCGTGCTGGCCGCCTGCGCGCTGGCCCTGTGGCGAGTGGTCCGGCTCTCCGGTCGGTAGGGCGCCCGGGTGCGGCCGTCCGGTTCGTCCGCGCGGCCCGTCCGTCCCGTGCTGCCCCGCCCGTCCGTCCGCCCCGCCCGCCCGTCCGCCCGGTGGAACCGGAGCGCGGCCGTCCGGCCCGGCTCGGTAGCATCGGGAGGGTGACCGCCTCCTCCGCTCAGCCCGTCGGCCTTCCCTTCCTCAAGGGGCACGGCACCCAGAACGACTTCGTCATCGTCCCCGACCCGGACGGCCGGCTGGACATCGGCCCGCGCGCCGTCGCCGCGCTCTGCGACCGCAGGGCGGGGATCGGCGGGGACGGGCTGCTGCGCGTGGTGCGCTCCGCCGCCGACCCGGCCGCGGCCGGCCTGGCCGACCGGGCCGAGTGGTTCATGGACTACCGCAACTCGGACGGCTCGATCGGCGAGATGTGCGGCAACGGGGTCCGGGTCTTCGCCCGCTACCTGGTCGAGGCCGGGCTGGCCGAGCCGGGCGAGCTGGCGGTGGCCACCCGGGCCGGGGTGCGGACCGTGCGGATCGCCGAGGACGCCGAGGACGGCACGCCCGGCGAGGTCACCGTGGACATGGGCCGCGCGGTGCTGCCCGGTCCGGACGGGATCGAGGTCGCCGTCGGCGAGCGGCGCTGGCCGGCCCTGAACGTGAACATGGGCAACCCGCACGCGGTGGCCTTCGTCGAGAGCCTGGACCACGCCGGCGACCTGCTGGCCGCGCCGGCGACGAGCCCCGAGGGGGCCTACCCGGAGGGCGTCAACGTCGAGTTCGTGGTGGACCGGGGCCCTCGCCACGTCGCCATGCGGGTGCACGAGCGCGGCTCCGGCGAGACCCGCTCCTGCGGCACCGGCGCCTGCGCCGTCGCGGTGGCCGCCGCCCGCCGGGACGGCGTCGACCCGGCGGTCACCGGCGAGGCCGTCACCTACACGGTGGACGTCCTGGGCGGCCGGCTGATGATCACGGAGTACCCGGACGGCCGGGTGGAGAAGACCGGTCCGGCGGTGATCGTGGCCCGTGGCGAGCTGGAGCCCGGTCTGACGGCCGCACGGGAGGGGTGACACCCGCACGGCAGTGCGGAGCCGGTCGCGCCGGGCGGTGTGGTCGGCCGGTTTGCCCAATCCGTATGCGGCCGAATCCCCCCGTTCGGGTGATACCGATGACGGACGGGAAGCAGGGCATCGCGGAACGTGCTCTGCTCGGTAGCATGGACCACCGGGTCGGCCCAAGCTCCCGGTGACCGCTGCCGGAGGTGCCGATGACCATCGAAGCCGGGCAGCCCCTGGCGGGGCAGCCGACGACCGCACGGCAGGCCGGGCCCAGACGGCCCCTCGGAGGGCTGGGCCGGGCCGCCCTCGGCCGGGCCGGCCGGGCCGCGCTGCTGGCCACCGACCGCCCGCCGGTGCCGGACGCCCTCGAACCGCTGGTCCAGGCGCACCGGCGGCACCACCCGCAGGCCGACCTCGGCCTGCTCGGGCGCGCCTACCGGCTGGCCGAGGCCAGCCACCGCGGGCAGAAGCGGAAGAGCGGCGAGCCCTACATCACCCACCCGCTCGCCGTCACCATGATCCTGGCCCAACTCGGCGCCGGGACGACCACGTTGGTCGCCTCGCTGCTCCACGACACCGTGGAGGACACCGAGTTGACGCTGGAGCAGGTGGGCGCCGGGTTCGGGCCCGAAGTCGCCTACCTGGTCGACGGGGTGACCAAACTGGAGAAGGTCGACTTCGGCGCCGCCGCCGAGGCCGAGACCTTCCGCAAGATGCTGGTCGCCACCGGGGACGACGTCCGGGTCATGGTGATCAAGCTGGCCGACCGGCTGCACAACATGCGCACCATCCGGCACATGAAGCCGGCCAGCCAGGTGCGGATCGCCAAGGTCACCCGGGACGTGCTGATCCCGCTGGCCGAACGGCTCGGGATCCAGGTGCTCAAGGCGGAGCTGGAGGACATCGTCTTCGCCACCCTGCACCCCGAGGAGCACACCCGCGCCCGCGCCCTGCTCACCCGCCACGAGGCGGGCCAGGACACCCTGTTGGAGCCGTTCGCCCGGGCCCTGGACCGCCAGCTCGCCGAGGCCGGGATCGCCGCCGAGGTCACCGTCCGCCCCCGGCACGGCGTCTCGCTGCACCGGGTCCTGCTCAAGCGGGCCGCCGCGCCCGGCCCGGACGGCAGGCCGCAGGGGCCGCAGCCGGCCGACTTCGGGCGCCTGCTGGTGGTGGTCGAGGAGAACGCCGACTGCTACGCCGTGCTCGGCGAGCTGCACACCTGCTGGACGCCGCTGCCCGGCGAGTTCAAGGACTTCGTGGCCGCCCCCAAGTTCAACCTCTACCAGTCCCTGCACACCGCGGTGGCGCTGGCCGGCGGCGAGGTCGTCGAGGTGCTGGTGCGCACCCGGCGGATGCACGAGGTCGCCGAGACCGGCGTGGTCGCGCTCGGCGACCCCGGACAGCCGGGCGGCGGCGACCAGGGCGGCGACGAACTGGACCGCACCGACCCGGCCCGGCCCGGCTGGCTCTCCCGACTGCTGGAGTGGCAGCAGGAGACCCCGGACCCGGACGCCTTCTGGTCCGCGCTCACCGCCGACCTGGCCGGGGACCGCGAGATCACCGTCGTCACCGAGCACGGCGAAACGCTTCAGCTGAGGGCCGGCGCCAGCTGCGTGGACGCCGCGTACCTGCTCGGCGAGGAGACCGGCCACCGCTGCATCGGGGCCCGGGTGAACGGCCGGCTCACCGCGCTCTCCACCGTCCTGCGGGACGGCGACCGGGTGGCCATCCTCACCGACGAGCCCGCGGCGCCCGCCGGGTCCGCGACGCCCGACGGCGCCGGGACGCCCGGCCGGGAGGACGGCGCCCCGTCCGGGCCCGGCCGCCACCGCGCCGAACCGTCCGGCCCGGCGCCCGAGTGGCTGGCGCACGTCCGGACCCCGGCGGCCCGGCTGGCCATCGAACGCTGGCTGGCCGACCACCCGCCGCGCCGCCCGGTGGTCCGCACCGGCCCCTCGGCCGGGCAGCCGGCGCCGCCCGCGCACCGCGCCGCCCCCGACCGGCCGGCCGCCCCGGTCACCGTGGCCGGCCGCCCCGGTGCTCCGGTCCGGCTGGCGCGCTGCTGCACCCCCGTACCGCCCGACGCGATCGCGGGCTACCCGATCCGGGGCGGCGCGGTCGCCGTGCACCGGGCCGGCTGTCCGGCGGGGGAGCGGATGCGGGCCGACGGCCGCGGTGCGCTGGAGGTCGACTGGCGGCCGGGCGCGCCGCCCGCGGGCTACCGGGCCACCCTGCGCGCCGAGGCGCTGAACCGGCCCCGCCTGCTCGCCGACCTCACCGCGGCGATCTCGGAGGAGGGGGTCGGGATCGTCTCCGCCGAGGTCGAGCCGCCGCAGGAACTCCGGGTCCGGCACACCTACACCGTCGAGCTGCCCGACCCGGCCTCGCTCGCCGCCGTGCTCCGGGCCATGCTGAAGGTCTCCGGCGTGTACGACGTCAGCCGTCCGCACGCCCCGGCGGGCGGCGGCGGAGGGCGGACCCCGGTGGGCGGGGCGCCGGGGGAGGCCGTGCGGGAGGCGGCGGGAGAGGGGCCGGCGGACTCGCCGGGCGACGCGCCGCCGGAAAATGGGGATGACCGGTCCGCACCGGGCGTGCGAACATCATGGGGAATTCACGGCCGGACCGCGGCGTTCACCGGGCAGAGGAGTCTCAGCCGGTCCCTCGGTCCCGAGGGGTAGCTCACACCTCGCCCGAGTGGTAGACGGGGCGGCAGCTGGGCAGACTCCGGGCACGACCGTCCGTACGGTCGCGCACAGGCCACCCGTACCAGCAGCCTAAGGACAGAATGACCTCCACGTTCGACACCCGCGACCACGCCGACGCCCCGCGCCGCACGGACGGTCTGCGGGCGGAAGCCCTCATGGACGAGGACCTCGCGGCCATCGACGAGGACCTCGGCCACCACTACGACGGCGACCAGTACGACCGCAGCGAGCGTGCCGCGCTGCGCCGCGTCGCCGGCCTCTCCACCGAACTCCAGGACGTCACCGAGGTCGAGTACCGACAGCTCCGCCTGGAGCGCGTGGTGCTCGTCGGTGTCTGGACCGACGGCACCGTCGAGGAGGCGGAGAACTCGCTCGCCGAGCTCGCCGCCCTGGCCGAGACGGCCGGCTCCGAGGTGCTGGACGGCGTCATCCAGCGCCGCGACAAGCCCGACGCCGCCACCTACATCGGCTCCGGCAAGGCCAAGGAACTGCGCGACATCGTCGCCGCGACCGGGGCCGACACCGTCGTCTGCGACGGTGAGCTCACCCCCGGCCAGCTGATCCACCTGGAAGACGTGGTCAAGGTCAAGGTCGTCGACCGGACGGCCCTGATCCTCGACATCTTCGCCCAGCACGCCAAGTCCCGCGAGGGCAAGGCGCAGGTCTCGCTCGCGCAGATGCAGTACATGCTTCCGCGCCTGCGCGGCTGGGGTCAGTCGCTCTCCCGGCAGATGGGTGGTGGCGGCGCCGGCTCGTCCGGCGGCGGCATGGCCACCCGTGGTCCCGGTGAGACGAAGATCGAGACCGACCGTCGTCGGATCCGCGAGAAGATGGCGAAGCTCCGCAGGGAGATCGCCGACATGAAGAAGGGCCGCGACACCAAGCGGCAGGAGCGCCGGCGCCACCAGGTGCCGTCGGTCGCCATCGCCGGCTACACCAACGCCGGCAAGTCCTCCCTGCTCAACCGGCTCACCGGTGCGGGCGTGCTGGTGGAGAACTCCCTGTTCGCCACCCTCGACCCGACCGTGCGCCGGGCGCAGACGCCGAGCGGCCGGGTCTACACCCTGGCCGACACCGTCGGCTTCGTGCGGCACCTGCCGCACCACCTGGTCGAGGCGTTCCGCTCCACCATGGAGGAGGTCGCCGACGCCGACCTCATCCTGCACGTGGTGGACGGCTCGCACCCCGAGCCGGAGACCCAGCTGGCCGCCGTCCGCGAGGTGGTCGTCTCGGTCGACGCGCAGAACGTGCCCGAGATCGTGGTGATCAACAAGGCCGACGCCGCCGACCCGCTGGTGCTCCAGCGGCTGCTGCGCCGCGAGCCGCACGCCATCGTGGTGTCGGCCCGCACCGGCCAGGGCATGGAGGAGCTGCTCAAGCTCATCGACGACGAGCTGCCGCGCCCGGCCGTCGAGGTGCACGTCCTCGTCCCGTACACCCAGGGCGGCCTGGTCTCCCGGGTGCACGCCGAGGGCGAGCTGATCGCCACCGAGCACACCGCGGACGGCACGCTGCTGCACGCCAAGGTGCCGGCCGAGCTGGCCGCCGAGCTGGAGCGCTACACCGTGGCGCTGACGCCGCAGGGCTGATCCGGTACGCCGACGGGCCCCGGTCCGCCCTCCCTCGGG
>NZ_JBHXKE010000326.1:0-8323 GCF_042722765.1 Kitasatospora sp. NPDC058406 | reverse complement strand
GAGGGGGTTCTTGAGGGGCCGGTGACGGCTGCGGTGTTGCGGCGGGATCGTGGGGAGTCGCGGACGGCGGTGGCGGCGTTGGCGCGGATCCATGTCCAGGGTCATCGGGTCGACTGGGCGGCGTTGTTCGGTGGTGGGCGGCGTCCGCGGGTGGATCTGCCGACGTATCCGTTCCAGCGGCGTCGTTACTGGTTGGAGCCCGCGACCCGTACCGGTGACGCCGGCGGCCTCGGCCTGGCTGCCGTCGAGCACCCCGTGCTCGGCGCGGTCGTCGCCCCGGCCGACTCCACCGGCCTGCTGCTCACGGGCAGCCTGTCACTGGCCACCCACCCGTGGCTCGCCGACCACGTCGCCCTCGGGACGGTGCTCGCGCCGGGCGCGGCCCTGGTCGAGCTGGCGATCCGGGCCGGCGACGAGGTGGGGGCGAGTGCGCTCGACGAACTGGTCGTCGAGGCCCCGCTCGTCCTGCCCGAGCGCGGCGCGCTCCAGCTCCAGGTGGCCGTGGGCGAGCCGGACGGCAACGGCCTGCGGTCCGTCACCGTCCACTCGCGTCCCGCCCCGCCGGCAGGCGGTGGCGAGCACGCCGACCGATCGGCGGATTCCGCCGCCGACCGGTCGGCGCACTCCGGAGCCTCCGGCGACTGGACCCGCCACGCGAGCGGCCTGCTCTCCACCGCGCCCGTCGCCGCCGAGCTCTTCGCCTGGCCGCCCGCCGACACCGCCGAGCGCATCGCCCCGGAAGAGGCGTACGCGCTGCTGGCCGCCGTCGGTCTGGACTACGGGCCGGCCTTCCGGGGCCTGCGGGAGGTCTGGCGGGAGGGGTCGACGCTCTACGCGACGGCCGCCCTCCCGGAGCAGCTCACCGCCGACGCCGCCCGGTTCGGGCTGCACCCCGCCCTGCTGGACGCGGCCGCCCAGCTTCCCGCCCTCGACGGCGGCACGGACGGCTGCGCGGACGGAGACCCGAGCGGTGCCGGCGTCCGCCGGCTGCCCTTCGCCTACCGGGGCGTCACCCTGCACGCCTCGGCCGCGACCGAGCTGCGGGTGCGGGTCACCGCCACCGGGCCGGACACCTACGCCCTGGAGGCCGCCGACCCCGAGGGCCGGCCCGTGGTCTCGGTCGCCTCGCTGATCACCCGGCCGGTCCGGGCCGAGCAGCTGGGGGCCGTACCCGCCGTCGGCCGGGACACCCTCTTCGCCGTCGAATGGCCCGCGTCGACGGCGGGTGCCTCCGACGAGTCCGCCTGGGAGGTGCTGCGTGCGGAGGGGGATCTGGCCGTGACGCTGGCGGCCGTTCAGGGGTGGTTCGCGGACGAGTCCCGTGAGGGTGTCCGTCTGGTGGTCCTGACGCGTCAGGCGGTGGCCGTGGACGAGGGCGAGACGCCCGACCTGGCGACGGCCCCGGTCTGGGGTCTGCTCCGCTCGGCGCAGTCCGAGTTCCCGGGCCGGATCGTGCTCGTGGACACCGACGGCGCCGCGGCCTCCGAGGCGGCCCTGGCCGCCGCCGTCGCCACCGGCGAGCCCCAACTCGCCCTGCGGGACGGCGCGATACGCGTCCCCCGGCTGGCCCGGGTGACCGTTCCGCCGCAGTCCGAGGCGCACCCGTGGAACCCGGACGGCACGGTTCTGATCACGGGTGGTACGGGGACGCTGGGGGCGATCCTGGCGCGGCACCTGGTGGCCGAGCGGGGGGTGCGGCATCTGGTGCTGCTCTCCCGGCGGGGCGAGCGGGCGCCGGGTGCGGCCGAGTTGCGGGAGGAGCTCGTCGCGGCGGGTGCCTCGGTGACGATCGCCGCCGCCGACGCGGCCGACCGTGAGGCGCTGGCCGCCGCGATCCGGGAGGTTCCGGCGGGGCATCCGCTGACTGCGGTGGTCCACACGGCGGGTGTCGTGGACGACGGGATCCTGACCGCGCTGACGCCCGAGCGGCTGGCCGCGGTGTGGGCGCCGAAGGCGGACGGGGCCCGGCACCTGCACGAGCTGACCCGGGGCCACGACCTGGCCGCGTTCGTCCTGTACTCCTCCGTCGCCGCCGTCCTGGGGAGCCCGGGGCAGGGGAGCTACGCGGCGGCGAACACCTATCTGGACGCGCTCGCCGCGCACCGCCGGTCGATCGGCCTGCCCGCCCAGTCCCTGGCCTGGGGCCAGTGGGAGGAGGCCAGCGGCATCACCGGCCACCTCGGTGCCGCCGACCACGCCCGGCTGGCGCGGTTCGGCATCCGGCCGATCGGCTCCGCCGAGGGGGTCCGGCTCTTCGACGCCGCCCAGCGGCTGACCGACCGGGCGACCCTCGTGCCGTCCCCGCTGGACCTCGCCGTCCTGCGCGGTCGCACCGCCCCGGTGCTGCTGCACGGTCTGGTCCGCCCGGCCCGGCGCACGGCCGGCGCCGGCGGACCGGCCACCGCGCCCGGCGAGGCGACGCTCGCCCAGCGGCTCGCCGCCCTGCCGGACGACACCGAGCGGCAGGCGGAGCTGCTCCGGCTGGTCCGTGCGGAGGTGTCCGCCGTGCTCGGCACGGACGCCGAATCGGTGGGCGCCCAGCGGTCGTTCACCAGTCTGGGCCTGGACTCGCTCACCGCCGTCGAGCTGCGCAACCGGATCACCGCGGCCACCGGGCTGAGGCTCTCGGCGACGCTGGTCTTCGACCACCCGAACCCGACCGCCCTCGCCGACCACCTGCGCACCGAACTCCTCGGCGCCGGCCTCCCGGCCGCCGAACGCGCCGACACGGCCGTGGCGTTCCGGCAGCAGACGTCGACCCGGTCGCGCGTCGACGAGCCGATCGCCATCGTCGGCATGGCCTGCCGCCTGCCCGGCGGAGTCGCCACGCCGGAGGAGCTGTGGCGCCTGGTAGCCGAAGGCCGGGACGCCGTCAGCGAGTTCCCGGACGACCGGGGCTGGGACCTCGACGCGCTGTACGACCCGGACCCGGACCGGCCCGGCACCTCGTACACCCGGCACGGCGGGTTCCTGGAGCGCCCGGCCGAGTTCGACGCCGAGTTCTTCGGCATCTCGCCGCGCGAGGCGCTGGCCACCGACCCCCAGCAGCGGCTGCTGCTGGAGACCAGCTGGGAGGCGCTGGAGAGCGCGGGCATCGACCCGGCGACCCTGCGCGGCAGCCGGACCGGCGTCTTCGCCGGCGTGATGTACCACGACTACGCGCCGCGCGTCCGTGAGGTGCCGGCCGAGCTGGAGGGCTGGCTGGGCAACGGCACGGCGGGCAGCGTGGCGTCCGGCCGGATCTCCTACTCCTTCGGGTTCGAGGGTCCGGCGGTCACGGTGGACACCGCGTGCTCCTCCTCGCTGGTCGCCCTGCACCTGGCCGCGCAGTCGCTGCGGTCCGGCGAGTGCGACCTGGCCCTGGCCGGGGGCGTGGCCGTGATGTCCACCCCGACCACGTTCGTCGAGTTCTCCCGGCAGCGCGCCCTCTCCGCGGACGGCCGCTGCAAGGCCTACGCAGGCGCCGCGGACGGCACCGGGTGGGGCGAGGGGGTCGGGCTGCTGCTGGTCGAGCGGCTGTCGGACGCGCGGCGCAACGGGCACCAGGTGCTCGCCGTGGTCCGCGGCAGCGCGGTCAACCAGGACGGCGCCTCCAACGGCCTCACCGCGCCCAGCGGCCCGTCCCAGCAGCGGGTGATCCACCAGGCGCTGGCCAACGCGGGTCTGGGCACCGCCGACGTGGACGCGGTCGAGGGCCACGGCACCGGCACCACGCTGGGCGACCCGATCGAGGCGCAGGCCCTGCTGGCCACCTACGGGCAGGGACGGCCGGAGGACCGGCCGCTCTGGCTCGGCTCGCTGAAGTCCAACATCGGGCACACGCAGGCGGCGGCCGGCGCGGCGGGCGTCATCAAGATGGTCCAGGCGCTCCGGCACGGTGTCCTCCCGCAGACCCTGCACGTCGACGAGCCCTCGCCGTACGTGGACTGGTCGGCGGGGGCGGTGGAACTGCTCACCGAGTCCCGGGAGTGGCCGGTGAGCGGGCGCCCCCGACGGGCGGCGGTCTCCTCGTTCGGCGTCTCGGGCACCAACGCGCACGTGATCATCGAGCAGGCCCCGGCGGCGGTTCCCGCCGAGCGCGGCACCGCGCCCGCCGTGCTGCCGTACCCGGTCTCCGCCCGGACGGCCGGGGCGCTGCGGGCCCAGGCGGCCCGGGTCGCCGAGCTGCTGGCGGTCACCGACCCGTCGGCCACCGGCGGCGGGGAACCCGCCACCGACGACCGGGAACCGGCCGTCGGCGACCACGCGGTGGACGTCGCGAACGCCCTGGCCACCGCGCGGGGCGCGCTGGAGGAGCGTGCGGTCGCCGTCGGCGACCCGGCCGCGCTGCGTGCGCTCGCCGCCGGGGACCCGGCCGCCGCGCTGGTCACGGGCAGCGCCGACGTGACCGGCCGGACGGTGTTCGTCTTCCCCGGCCAGGGCTCCCAGTGGGCCGCCATGGCGGTCGAACTCCTCGACACCGCACCGGTGTTCGCCGCCCGGATCGAGGAGTGCGCGGCCGCCCTGGCCCCGCACGCCGACTGGTCGCTGGTCGACGTCCTGCGCGACGCCCCCGGCGCCCCCGGGCTCGACCGGGTGGACGTGGTCCAGCCGGTGCTCTGGGCGGTGATGGTCTCGCTCGCCGAACTCTGGCAGGCGCACGGCGTCCGCCCGGACGCCGTGGTCGGCCACAGCCAGGGCGAGATCGCCGCGGCCGTGGTCGCCGGCGGCCTCTCGCTGGCCGACGGCGCCCGCGTGGTCGCCCTGCGCAGCCGCGCCATCCTCGCCCTCTCCGGCGCCGGCGGCATGGCCTCGGTCGCGCTGCCCGCGGCCGAGGTCGGCGAGCGGATCGCGGCCTGGGGCGAGCGGCTCTCCGTCGCCGTGGTGAACGGCCCGTCGGCGACCGTGGTCTCCGGCGAGCCGGAGGCGCTGGCCGAACTGGTCGCCGGCTACCGCGCGGAGGACGTCCGGGCCCGGCTGATCCCGGTCGACTACGCCTCGCACTCCGCCCAGGTGGACGGACTGCGGGCCGAGTTGCTCGACCTGCTGGCCCCGGTCCGCCCGCGGACCGGGGAGGTTCCGCTGCTCTCCACGGTCACCGGCGACTGGTTCGACACGGCCGGGCTGGACGCCGGGTACTGGGTGACCAACCTGCGCGAGACGGTCCGCTTCGAGGACGCCACCCGGCGGCTCGCCGAGACGGGGCACACCGTGTTCGTCGAGGTCAGCCCGCACGCCGTGCTGACGGTGCCGATCCAGGAGACCCTCCAGGCGGCCGATGCCGCCCGCCGCTCGGTGGTGGCGGGCACGCTCCGGCGCGACCACGGCGGGCTGGACCGGTTCCTGCTCTCCGCCGCCGAGCTGTGGGTGCGAGGGGTGCCGGTCGACTGGCCGGGACTGTTCGCCGCCGCCCGTCCGCGCCCGGTCACGCTGCCCGCCTACCCGTTCCAGCGCCAGCGCTACTGGCTGGACGCGGTCGTGACCAACGCGACGGTGACCGCCTCCGTGGTCGGGGCCGGGACGGCGACCGACGGCCCCGCACCCTGGGTGGCCAGGCTGGCCGTGTTCGACGAGCCGGAGGCGCGCGCGGCGGCGCTGCTCGACCTGGTCCGCCGGGAGGCCGCCGCGGTGCTCGGCCATGCCGACACCAGTGGGGTCGCCCCCGACCGGGCGTTCCGGGAGCTGGGGCTCAGCTCGCTGACCGCCGTCGAGCTGCGCAACCGGATCGGTGCCGGGACCGGGCTGGACCTGCCCGCCACGCTGGTCTTCGACCACCCGACGCCGGCGGCCGTCGCCGAGTACCTGATCACCGAACTCCCCGGGGCCGGGGCGGGGCCGGAGATCGGCGCGCTGGCGTCGCTGGCCGCGCTCGAACGGGCCCTGGCCGGCCCGGAGGACCCGGGGGTGGAGCGCGCCTCGGTCCTGGCCCGGCTGAAGGCGCTGGTCGACCGCTGGGACGTCGGCCCGGTGGACGGGGCGATCGGCGGCGACGGGTTCGACGAGCTCGACCTGGAGAACGCCACCGACGAGGAACTGTTCGCGCTGATGGACCGCGACGCGTCCTCCTCCGACACCCACTGACGGCCGTCCGGCCCCCTGTGACCACCCGAACGACCGTGATGCGAGAGGCACCGATGTCGAACGACCAGAAGCTCCGCGACTACCTGAAGCGCGCCTTGGCCGACGCCCGCCAGGCCAACCGGCGGCTGGAGGAGGTGGAGCGGGCCAAGCGGGAGCCGATCGCCATCGTCGGCATGGCCTGCCGTCTGCCCGGCGGGGTCGGCTCGCCCGAGGACCTCTGGCGACTGGTCTCGGAGGGCGTCGACGCCATCACCGAGTTCCCCACCGACCGGGGCTGGGACCTCGACGGGCTCTACGACCCCGACCCGGACCGGCCCGGCACCTCCTACACCCGGCACGGCGGATTCCTGGACACCACGGCCGAGTTCGACGCCGAGTTCTTCGGCATCTCGCCGCGCGAGGCGGTGGCCACCGATCCGCAGCACCGGCTGCTGCTGGAGACCGCGTGGGAGGCGTTCGAGCGGGCCGGGATCGACCCGACCTCGCTCAGGGGCAGTCGGACGGCCGTCTTCGCGGGCCTCGCCGGCACGGACTACACGCCCCGCCTCCACGACGCACCGGGCGACCTGGAGGGGTACCTGGGCATCGGCGGGCTGGACAGCGTGGCGTCCGGCCGGATCTCCTACACCTTCGGTTTCGAGGGCCCGGCGGTCACGGTGAACACCGCCTGCTCCTCCTCGCTGGTCGCCCTGCACCTGGCCGCGCAGTCGCTGCGGTCGGGGGAGTCGGACCTGGCGCTGGCCGGCGGGGTCAGCGTGATGTCGACGGCCCAGGGCTTCGTCGAGTTCTCCCGCCAGCGCGGGCTCTCCGCCGACGGCCGCTGCAAGGCCTTCGCGGCGGACGCGGACGGCACCGGCTGGGCCGAGGGGGTCGGGCTGCTGCTGGTCGAGCGGCTGTCGGACGCGCGGCGGCTGGGTCACGAGGTGCTGGCGGTGCTGCGCGGTTCGGCGGTCAACCAGGACGGCGCCTCCAACGGCCTGACGGCGCCCAACGGCCCCGCCCAGCAGCGGGTGATCCGGGCCGCCCTGGCGGACGCCCGGCTCGCCACGGCCGACGTGCAGGCGGTGGAGGCGCACGGGACGGGCACCCGGCTCGGCGACCCGATCGAGGCCCAGGCCGTCCTGGCCACCTACGGGCAGGAGCGTCCGGCCGAACAGCCGCTGCTGCTGGGCTCGTTGAAGTCGAACATCGGGCACACCCAGGCGGCGGCCGGCGTGGCCGGGGTGATCAAGTCGGTGCTGGCGATCCGGCACGGCGTGCTGCCGCGCACCCTGCACGCGGAGGAGCCGACGCCGTTCGTCAACTGGTCGGCGGGCGCGGTGGAACTGCTCACCGAGCAGCGCGCGTGGCCGTCCGTGACCGGCCCGCGCCGGGTCGGCGTCTCGGCCTTCGGCGCCAGTGGGACCAACGCGCACGTGATCATCGAGCAGGCGCCCGAGGTGCCGGCCGCGGCGGAGGAGACCGCTCCGCCGGCCGGGTCCGGGACGGACCCCGAGACGGGCCCGCCGTCCTCGGTGCCGTCCGTGGTGGTTCCGGCTGTGGTGCCGTCCGTGGTGCCGTTCGTGGTGTCGGCGCGTTCCCCGGAGGCGCTGCGCGAGCAGGCCCTGCGGATCGCCGAGTCGGCCGACGCGGCCCGGACGCGGGGCGGTGACGGCCTGGTCGACCTGGCCCGCGCCCTGGTCACCACCCGGGCGAGCTTCGAGGAGCGCGCGGTGGTGCTGGGTGATCCGGCTGCGTTGCGTGATCTGGAGGGTGTGGAGGTCGTTCGCGGTACTGCGCAGGCTGGTGGGCTGGCGTTCCTGTTCTCGGGTCAGGGGAGTCAGCGGGTGGGGATGGGGCGTGAGTTGTATGCCTCGGAGCCGGTGTTCGCTGCTGCGTTCGATGCGGTGGTGGAGGCGTTGGGTGTGCCGGTGGGTGAGGTGATCGTTTCGGGTGTGGGGTTGGACGAGACGGGGTGGACGCAGCCGGCGTTGTTCGCGGTGGAGGTGGCGTTGTTCCGTTTGTTCGAGTCGTGGGGTGTTCGGCCTGATTTTGTGGCGGGGCATTCGATCGGTGAGTTGGCGGCGGCTCATGTGGCGGGGGTGTTGTCGCTGGGTGATGCGGCGGTGTTGGTGGGGGCTCGGGCGCGGTTGATGCAGGCGTTGCCGGGTGGTGGGGCGATGGTGGCGTTGGAGGCGTCGGAGGAGGAGGTGCGGGCTGTTCTGGTCGCGGGTGTGGATGTTGCGGCGGTGAATGGTCCGTTGTCGGTGGTGGTGTCGGGTGA
>NZ_JBHXKE010000325.1:0-8362 GCF_042722765.1 Kitasatospora sp. NPDC058406 | reverse complement strand
GTGCGACGAGCGGGGGGCGCGGCGGGGGGGGGGGCCGCCCCCGGGGGGGGGCGCCCCCCCCCGGCCCCCCCCCGCCCGCTCACGTCGTCGTGCCCGGCCGCTGGGTGCTCCTCCTCAGGCGGGGACGCCGGTGGTGTCGAGGGTCAGCCGGACGGCCTCCCGGTGGAGGGCGGTGCCACTGACGACCGCGATGCTCTCCTCGCCGCGCTCCTCGCCGCTCGCGTCGGTTCCCGCGGCCCCGATCACGGCGAGGGTCGCCGTGTAGGCGCCCCACGTGAGCCGCCGTGCCGCCATCGCCGTGCCGTCCACGACGAGCCGGCCCGCTCCGGGGACGGGCCCGGACGGCAGGGGGATCGGTCCGTCGGGCGAGGAGTTGACGAGGAAGTCGCGCAGGAGGGCCTCGGGGTCCAGCGTCGGGAACACGCGGACGTGCGCCGGCAGGCGCCGCTGGGTGCTGACCTGCACCAGCAGGGTGCGCCCCTCGTGGTAGCCGAGGTCGAGCCGCTGGAGGAGCCCGTCGGTCGACCCCTGGCCCACCAGGCACTGCCATCCGGGCCGGGGCGCGTCGAGCAGGGCCGCGGGGCGGCCGAACGACCGCAGGAGCTCCGGCCAGGTGGGGTCGACGGGTCGCCCCGGGTGGGCGGAACTGTGGAACACGGCGGCCCTCCGGACGGTCGCGGGTGTGCTGGGTGCTCTCCATCCTGACAGGGCATCAGCCGTCCCGGACCGGAACGTCGGCGGCGGGCAACCGGGGGAGGGGGCCGTACCGCCGGAGCGCCGAGCAGGAGGGAAGTCCACCGCGTCGCCCCGGGGACCGGGGGCCAGGTCGGGGCCGGGGCCACCGGCTTCCGGTGGGCCGTCACCCGGTCCGGGTCGGTGAACACCGACTCCTCGCCACTCCCAACGTATAGCGCACCGGGGGGCTTGCGGCAAGGCCCCGGTGGTGGAACACAATGGTCGGCCACGGCCGATATTCCGGAAAAGACAGATTTGCCCCCTACGTCCCGCTTCGTCGACGTGCGTGCTGCGCGGGACGTCGCGGGTGGGACTCGTCGCGCGGACTCGTCGCGCCGCTCCGGCATCCCCCACCGGAGCGCGGGGGCACACGTCGCGGCCGGCCGGAATCCACTCTCGTTGAATGGGCGTTGTGATGATTGACGTGATCGTGGTAGGCGGCGGACCGACCGGCTTGATGCTGGCCTGCGAGCTGCGGCTGCACGGTGTGCACGTGGTCGTGCTGGAGAGGTCGACCGAACGGACGAGGCGGTCCCGCGGGCGCGGCCTGCACACGCGCAGCGTCGAACTGATGGACCAGCGCGGTCTGTTGGAGCGGTTCCTCGCGGCCGGCGAGAAGTTCCGGGTCGGCGGCTTCTTCGGCGGCATCCACAAGCC
Source organism: Kitasatospora sp. NPDC058406 (assembly GCF_042722765.1). Taxonomy (NCBI): domain Bacteria; kingdom Bacillati; phylum Actinomycetota; class Actinomycetes; order Kitasatosporales; family Streptomycetaceae; genus Kitasatospora; species Kitasatospora sp. NPDC058406. Next base: position 6,970 of record NZ_JBHXKE010000325.1, on the reverse strand, counting down.
CTGGCCGGACGGGCTGGACACCGCGCACCCGTACGGGCTCACCACTCCGCAGGCGGTCACCGAGCGGCTGTTGGAGGAGCGTGCGCTCGAACTCGGTGCGGAGATCCGGCGCGGCCGGGAGGTGGTCGGGCTGAGCCAGGACGAGGACGGAGTGACCGCCGAGACGGCGGACGGTACGCGGCTGCGCTCCCGCTACCTCGTCGGGTGCGACGGCGGCCGCAGCACGGTGCGCAAGCGGATCGGTGTCGGCTTTCCCGGCGAGCCCTCCAGGGTCGAGACCCTGCTGGGCGACATGGAGGCGACCGAGGACCCGGCGACGATCGCGGCCGTGGTCGCGGAGGTCCGCAGGACCGAGCTGCGCTTCGGCGCCGTGCCCGACGTGGACGGGAACGCGGGGGTGTACCGCATCGTCGTGCCCGCCGACGGCGTGGCCGGGGACCGCACGACCGCCACGACGTTGGACGAGTTCAAGCGGCAGCTGCGGGCCGCCGCGGGCACCGACTTCGGCGTGCACTCGCCCCGCTGGCTGTCCCGGTTCGGCGACGCCACGCGGCAGGCCGAGCGCTACCGGCTCGGCCGGGTCCTGCTGGCCGGCGACGCGGCCCACATCCACCCGCCGACCGGCGGGCAGGGGCTGAACCTCGGCGTGCAGGACGCGTTCAACCTGGGCTGGAAGCTGGCCGCGGCCGTCGACGGCCGGGCACCGGAGGGGCTGCTGGACAGCTATCACACCGAACGGCACCCGGTGGGGGCCCGCGTGCTGGACAACACCCGCGCGCAGATCACGCTGATGGGGACCGATCCCGGGGCGGTCGCCCTGCGGGAGCTGCTCTCGACGCTGATGGACTTCGAGGAGGTGAACCGGTACGTCACCGAGATGATCACGGCGGTCGGCGTCCGCTACGACCTCGGCGAGGGCCATGAACTGCTCGGCCGGCGGATGCGGGACGTCACGCTCAAGCGGGGCCGCCTCTACGAGCTGATGCACGGCGGCCGGGGCCTGCTCCTCGACGCGACCGGCGGGCTCTCGGTGGACGGCTGGGAGGATCGGGTCGACCACGTCGTCGACGCCGCCGAGGAGCTCGACGTGCCCGCGGTCCTCCTGCGGCCGGACGGTCACGTGGCCTGGGTCGGCGAGGACCAGGACGCGCTGGCCGCCCGGCTGCTCACGTGGTTCGGCGCCGCCACCCGCTGACCGCGCCCCCACCCGTCCCACCCCCGCGGCCCGGAACGTTTCCCGGCGTCGGGGCGCCGCGGCTTCCGGGGGTCAGCCGACCGTGACCGGGAGGAGGCCGCGCGCGCCGAAGACCTTCTTGGCGACGAAGGTCGCGTTGAGGGCCTTGGGGAAGCCGCAGTAGGCGGCGGAGTGCAGCAGTGCCTCGACTGCACTCAAGCTCAAGTCCGACACCGGCTACGCGGTGCGACCTGCGGCTCTCGCCCCGGAGTACCCCGCCCCGTCATCCGCGCGGACTCGGCTTGCGGGCGCCGCCGGCGGGGGCTTGAGTGGATGGGTGGTCCCCGGGCACCGGCAGCCGGCGCAACGGAACCCTGCGACGGCGCCGTCCGGACGAGGAGGAGCCATGGCACACCACAAGTCCAACAAGCAGGTCGAGGGCGACCCCGACACCGGGCACGGACGCGGCCTGCCGCTTCGGCCCGACGAGGACGAGCTCGAGGAACGCACCGAGGAGGACCGTGAGGAGGCCGGTCTTCCGCCCGACCCGCAGGCCGCGCCCGACGAGGAGGGCGAGCGCGGCTGACCCGCGCCGGCACCGGTGCCACCGGCCCCGGTGCCGGGCGTGGGCGTCAGGCGTGGGCGCCCGCGCACTGGGGGTGCCCCCAGCTGCTGCCGACCTTGGTGATCGTGTCGCCCTTGGCGTAGGCGCGGGTGCACGGGCACGTGCCCGCGTAGCGGGCCTTGAGGGTCCGCGTGCCACCCGCCGGACGCTTCCCGGCCGCAGGCGCGGCGGAGGCGCGTCCGCTCCGCGCCGACGTGCCGGTGACCGGTTCGGGCTCGGGCAGGTCGGAGGCCGTCCCGGCCGCCGCTTCCTGGGTGCGGGCGGCGTCGCTGGCGGCCTTGTCGGCGATGGCGTTCAGCGGGTCGCCGTCCACCTGGTGGGCGGGAACGTACACGAAGGTGACGTCCCGCCCCTCCAGGAGTGCGTCGATCTGCTGGATCAGCTCGCGGTTGGCCACCGGCTTGCCGGCCGCGGTCTTCCACCCGTTGCGCTTCCACGCCACCAGCCACTTCGTCGCCGCGTCGCGGGTGTACGTGCTGTCGAGGCGGACCTCCAGCGGCACGGCGGGGTCCGTGGCGAGCAGCAGCTGCTGCAGCGCGGTCAGTTCGCCGATGTTGTTGGTGCTGTGTCCGAGCGGACCGGCCTGCCAGCGCTGCGGGATCCCGGCGCTGTCGGCCACCACGTAGGCCCAGGCCGCCGGCCCGGGGTTGCCCTTGGCCGCTCCGTCACAGGCGGCGATGACTCGTTCGATCATGGACCGATCATGCCAGGGCCCGGCCCGTGCGGTCCAAGACGGCGTCGGCCACCCCGCGCGGGAGAGCGTGCCCGCCCCGCCGGCCCGGAGCCCGGCCGGCGCGACCGCGCCGAAATGACGCGTCGTCATATGTTCGTCACCACGGACGGATTCAGCTGAGCCGCCCGTTGCGTGGTGCGGGGACGCGGGGCAGGACGTCCCACAGGGGCCGCCCCTCGCTCGCCCACCGGGCCAGAGCGGCCCGGTCCACCAGAAGGACGCCCTGCTCCGCGCCCCACCTCACCGAGTCGCGGGAGAACCGGCCGTTGGTGACCACCACCGCCACCTGCGCGGCGTGGACGCGCTGGAACGTCCCGGCCAGGGCGTACAGCACCCCGACCCCCACCGGCTTGCCGCCGACCGGGTCCTGCTTGTGCTTGCACTGCACCGCCCACCGCCGCCCCATCGGATCGTCCGCGAGCACGTCCACGCCCTGGTCGTTGGAGCGTCCGACCTTCTCCGCGCGGCAGCCGTCACGGGCCAGCAGGTCCCGCACCGCGTACTCGAACCCGTCCGGACTCATGTGGTCGATGCCGCCGGGGCCGCTCAACGCCATGCGCAGACCGGCGAGTCGGCGCCGCCGCTCCCGAGCCGCGACGACTCGCGCCCGCCCCACCGCGGCGGCGACCGCGCCGGCCACCGCCAGGAGCGCGACCGGCACCCACCAGTGCGTCGCCAGCCACCGCACCGCGGCGGTCACCGCACTGACCGCCACGGCTCCGACCAGCACGACCGCCGGCCACGTGCCCTCGTCGCGCCGAGCGCCCCGCCGTCCGCCACGTCGCCGGGCCGCGGGCCCGCGTCGCCTAGCCACCCGCTGCCCCCGTCCTGCCGGTCCGCGCGACCCGTCCGGTTCTCAACCGAGGGCCTGGGCGACGACGCCGACGAGCCGGAGGATCGCGTCCCCCCAGGGCGTCGCGGCGATCAGGACGCCGAACACGACGCAGCTGAACGCCGTGATCCGCTCGTCGTTGCGGCTGCGGGCCTCGGTTCGCCGGGAGAGTCGGATGAGGATGATGATCCCCAGGAACACGGAGGCGCTGATCGTGTACTGCAAGGTCCACCCCGGACACTCGGTTCGCTGTGCGTGAGACCCCGGTGACACGGGGTCAGGACTGTCCGGCAGAGCATGCCAGAGGCGCGCCCGGGCCGAGGTGGGTTTCGAAGAATTTCAGCCGCACCCGAACAAGTCCCCGCCGGTCCTGTGCGCTCTCACTCCGGACGGGCAGGCCGCCGCCCGATCCTGGCCGACCGGCGCGAACTCCCGCGCACGCCCAGGGAGAGAGGCGCGCGTCTCCCGCTGTGCTCCTGTGTCGCGCACCCCGGTCGACCTGCCCGGCCGGTGACCTTCACCGCAGGTGGACCACCATGGTCAGCGAGTCCTCGCCCTCGTCCCGGCCGTGCAGACGGAAGCCTTCGCGGGTGTACAGCCCCACGGCGGGGTTGTCCCGCCCGACGCTCAGCGAGACGCGTTCGATGCCGGCCTCGCGGGCCGTGCGCAGCAGGCGCCGGATCAGCACGGTCCCGGTGCCCCGGCCCCGCTGCGCCGCGTCGACGCCGATGCTCAGTTCCGGCACGTCGTCGCCGACGAAGCCGTAGCCGGGATCGTCCTCGGTGAAGTGCCGCAGCCACGCCGCGCCGACCGGAGTCGGCTCCCAGCGGTCGACCTCCCGGGTCGCGAGCGCCACGAGGCCCAGGTCGCCCGGCCGGGGCCAGCCGTCCACGTAGTGGGCGTTGCGCGGATCGGACAGCACCGCCTCGCGGGGAGCGGCAGGGCCGGGCCCCCAGTTGACGGCGGCGACCACCATGTCGCGGAGCAGCTCGACGTCGCCGGCGAGGGCGAACCGCGTGTGGATGTCCGGCGGGCCGCCCGCGGGCCGGACCTCTTCCTCCCGGCCTTCGGGGGCGATCTGCCGCAGCAGCGGGCCGTGGAACATCCACACCCGGAAGGAGGACTGTTCCTGGTCCGTCACGAACAGTTGGACGAACTCGGGCTGTCTCCACGCAAGGCGTTCGACGTGCGCGATCAGCCCGGCCAGGTCCGCGTGGTCGAGCGCTCCGGCGTAGACGTCGCATTCCGGGAACTTGCCGCCGCCCCGGCGGGTGTCCTTGCCGGTGGTCTCGCCGAGCGATCCGACCCGGCCGACGGCACCGGGCCCGTGGCCGCGCAGCGGGGCGGACGTCTGCAACCACCGGCTCAGCGATTCGACGGTCGGTCGATCGTCCGGATCGACGGAGATCATGATGTTGGCGACGTGGCTCACAGCGGGATTCAACCCGTTCACCCGTCGCTCCGCCACCGGGTTCCCGCGCGACGGGGCGGAGGGAGGGCCTCCCGGATCGCCGTGCCCGCATCGCCGTGCCGGCACCGCCGTGCCCGCCGCGTCGAGGTCGCCGCGTCGAGGTCGCGACCGAAACCGACCGCCTGATCAGCCGGGAAGGCGGAGTCGGCGGTCCCCGAGGAAGGACGGGCCGGCCTGGCTGGCCACGAGCTCGCGGTACGGGACGCAGCGGGTGAGCAGTGTGGTGTGGTCCGCGGCGTCGACGACGGTCCCGCGGTTCATCATGATCACGTGGTCGGCGTGCTGGACCGTGGAGAGCCGGTGCGCGACCACCACCACGGCCCGACTACGGGCCAGTTGCTCCACGATCGTGCGGAACCGCAGCTCGTTGAGGCCGTCCAGCTGGCTGGTGGGCTCGTCGAGCAGCACGATGTCGGCGTCGGTGAGCAGCGCCCGGGCCAGTGCCAGCCGCTGGCGTTGGCCGCCGGAGAGGTCGGACTCGCGGCCCAGCACGGTGTCGAGGCCCTGCGGGAGCCGCGCGACGTCCTCGGCCAGGCCGACGGCGGCCAGCGCCTCGGCCAGCTCGCCGTCCCCCGCCGACCCGGCCCGGCCGAGCTGGAGGTTCTCCCTCGCGCTGGCCTCGACCAGGGTGAACGCCTGGTCCACGTAGGCGATCCGGGCGCGCAGCGCTCCCAGGGGCCAGCTCCGGACGTCGTGGCCGAGGACGCTCACCGAGCCGGCGGAGGGCCGGACGAACCGGCCGACGAGCGAGAGGGCGGTGCTCTTCCCGGCGCCCGACGGGCCGACGACGGCCGTCAGACCGGTGCGCGGGATGCCGAAGGACACGGCGTGCAGGGCGGCGTCGTCCGACCCGGCGTGGGTGTAGGACACGGAGCGGAAGACGACCGCCGGGGCATCGGGGGACGGGGTGGGGGTGGTCCGGTCGGCGTCGTCCGGGTCGGCCTCCGGCGGTACCGCGAGCAGTTCGTTGCAGCGGTCCCGGGCGGCCAGCCCGGCCTGCAGCCGCCCGAAGCCGGTCGCGAGCGTGTTCACGGCCGGGACGGTCTGGAGCAGGTAGAGCAGGAACGCGGCGAACGCCGCCACCTGGAGGTCGCCGGCCGCCAGCCGGGCGCCGCCGGTGAGGATCACCGCGATCATCGCGAACTGGTTGCCGAGCGTCAGCACCGCGGGCACCAGGGCGCCCAGCCTGGCCCCCGTCAGCGAGACCGCGCGGAGCTTCTCGGCGTCCTCGGCGAGGAACCGGTCGGCCACCGGTTCGGCCCGGTACGCCTTGATGGTGGTGAGGGCCTCCAGGTTGGCCGTGAAGCGCTGGGCGATCTGCCCCACCGCGTCCTGCTGCCCGGTGACGTTGGACTTCATCCGGCGGAGGATCAGCAGCACCAGGACGGTCAGGACGACGAGGGCGGCGACGGTGACCACGGTGAGCACCCAGTCGATCCACACCATGACGACGAGGGTCGCGGCGACGCTGAGCGCGGCCAGCGGCAGCTGGGTCGCCACCTCCACCACCTGACGCAGGAGTTGCGCGTCGGAGGTGACCCGTGCGGCGAGGTCGCCGGTGCCCCGGGCCCGTACGACGGGCAGCGGAAGCCGCAGCGCGTGCGCCATGAGGGCGGTCCGGAGACGGTAGGTCATCCGCTCGCCGATCCGGGCCAGTTGGAGGCCCGAGAGGGCCTGGGCCACGGCCCCGCCGAGGGCGGCCGCACCCATCATCAGCAGTCCGGGGGCGAGGGACCGGTGGGCGGAGAAGTCGCCGACGATCTTCCGGACCAGCAGGGGGAGGGCGATTCCCGCCGCGGTGGCCACCACGGCGAGCAGCAGGGCGACGGCGAGCCGGACGGGCTGGGCGGCGAGTTCGCGGCGCAGCCGGACCACCGGTGAGGCGGGGGCGGGGGCGTTTGCGGGCTGGTCGGCCACGGAACACCTCTCTGCTGGGGCCGGCGGTGGGCGTCCGGGAGGTCGGCCCGGAGGAGCTCGGTGCGGGCGGGTTCCGCGCGCACGTGCTCCGTGCGGACGGGCCGGGGGGGCCGGGGGGGCCGCGGGGGCCGGGGGCCGCCCCGGGGGGGCGGGGGGGACGGCCGCGGGGCCCCCCCCCGCCCCCCCCCCCCGGGGCGGGGGGGGTGTGTCCGAAAGAG
>NZ_JBHXKE010000324.1:0-8419 GCF_042722765.1 Kitasatospora sp. NPDC058406 | reverse complement strand
GAGCCACCGCAGCAGCCCGCCGGGTCACCGGCCCACGACGACCGGCCGGGTGCTCCCCCACGGAGTACCCGGCCGGTCGTCGTCCCGGGCCGTCAGGTGGCCGTCGGGGCCCCCGGACGGGAGTTCCGCGCGCCGCCGCCGGCCAGCTCGGACAGCGGCCCGCTCCCGAGCACACCGCCCAGCAGCCCCGAGCCCGAGCCGCTGCCCGTACCCGAGCCGGTCGGCGCGCCGCCGGTGCCGGCGCCGCTGCTCGGGCTCGGCTTCGACGCCGTCCCCGAGCCGCCGCCCGAGGCCGGCGTACTGCGCGGCGCGGGAGCCGACCCGGCGGGTGCCGGGGCGGCGGGCGGCGCCGAGGCGGCCGGCGCGGCCGGGCTGGCCGCACCGCTCTCCGGCTTGGCCGACTTCGCCTTGCCGCTCGGCGTGGCCGTCGCCGCCCTGGGCGAGGTCGGGGCGCCGGACGGCGGGGCGGACGTCGCCGGGGCGGTCGGCGAGGCCGGCCGGGAGGCGGCGGGCGAGGGCGAGGTGGACGGACCCTTCCCGCCGGGCGCGGCGGACGGCCCGCCGCTCGGCCAGACCGGGGTGCCGTAGTCGGTGGCCGGCCGGGACGGCGCCGGGTGCGGGCGGGCGCCGGTGCGGACCGCCGCGCCCAGCATCGAGCCGACCAGCAGGGTCAGTCCGACCACCACTGCGGTGACCACCGCACCGCGCCGCACCACCCGGCGGCGCAGCGCGGCCGGGGCGTCGGCACCGTACCGCCGCCAGGCCTCCAGGTTGAGCCGCCCGTCCAGCGAGCCGAACGGCGCGCCGGCGATCAGCAGCGGGCTCCACGCCGCCAGGAAGATCAGGTCGGGGGTGTCGTAGACCGGGACGGCCCGCCAGCTGACCGTGAACAGCAGCGCGGCGGAGAGGACCATCGCCGCACCGGCCGCGAGCCGCTGCCAGAGGCCGAGGACGGTCAGCACGCCGACCACGATCTCGGTGAAGGACACCACCAGGCCGGAGCCGACCGGGTGCGCCATGGCGAAGGCCAGCAGCGGATCGGCGACCTTCCAGGGGTGCAGCGAGGAGAGCCAGCGCATCATCGATCCGCGCTCGCCGCCGTCGAAGTACACCGGGTCGCAGAGCTTGCTGAACCCGGCGTAGACGGAGAGCGCGCCGAGCACCGCGCGCAGGGGCAGCAGCACCAGACCGAGGTCGACCCGGCGGCCGGGGTACCAGGGCTGCCTGCCCTCCGCCCCGGCGGCGGAGACCTCCGGCAGCTCGCCGCTGGGCGTCCAGCCCTGGGGCGCGCCGACCGGCCCGACGCCGGCCTCGGTGGCCGTGCCGGCTCCCTCGCGCGGTTGGCGCGGGACCGTCCGGGAGCCGCCGTACGGCGGGATCAGCCGGGTGTCGTCGTCCGCCAGGGAGCCGCGCCCGCCGGCACCGGCCGGTGCCGGGACTCCGCCCAGCCGGACGGCCTCCAGCAACTGGGTGGCGGCGACGTCGCCCGGCCGCGCCTCGCCGGTCCAGGTGACCGGTGTGACGCGGCCCTTGCGGCGCGGCCCGCCGGCCCCGCCGGTGAGCGCCGAGACCGTGGAGGCGGGCACGACGACCTGCGGGGTGACCGGCGAACGGCGGATCAGTCCCTGGGTGGCGTAGGGGTCGCCGAACGCGGCGCCGGTGGACAGCAGTCCGGCCGGAGCCTCGATCAGTGGCGCCACCGGGGTGCCGAGATTGAGCCGGAAGCTCGCCTGGGTGCTGCTGAGGCGCGCCGGGTCGGACGGCACCTTGACGGTGGTGAGGCCGGGTTCGGCCTCTATCCCGGTGCTGCCGCCGCCCAGGAGGGGGCGCCGAGGTGTTCTGGTGTCCACACCCGTCTAACCGGGTGACGCCCGGTTAGGACACTCTCCCGGGTGGATATCGGGAGCCCCCTTGAAGTGATCATGAGAAAAGCGATCGGGCCCGGTCGGGCCCGATCGCTTTCACTCGTCTTGCGGACGGACGACGGGGAATTCCGGAGAACCCCTTGCGCCGCGCGCCCCGCGTGTGCCTTCCGGTCAGCCGACCTTGGAGCGGAGCCGCGCCGCCTCGTACAGCACGACGCTCGCCGCGACACCGGCGTTCAGCGACTCGGTGAGCCCGGACATCGGGATCCGCACCAGCAGGTCGCAGGTCTCCGAGACCAGCCGGGACAGGCCCTTGCCCTCGCTGCCCGCGACGATCACGACGGGCCCGGTCAGCGCCTCCAGGTCCCCGATCTCGGCCTCGCCGTCGGCAGCCAGGCCGACCACCAGCAGGCCCGCCTTCTGGTAGCCCTCCAGCGTCCGGGTCAGGTTGGTGGCACGGGCGACGGGCAGCCGCGCGGCCGCACCCGAGGAGGTCTTCCACGCACCGGCGGTCATACCGGCCGCCCGGCGCTCGGGGATGACCACGCCGTGCGCGCCGAAGGCGGCGGCGGAACGGACCACGGCGCCCAGGTTGCGGGAGTCGGTGACGCCGTCCAGCGCCACGATCAGCGCGTCCTGGGCGGCCTCCGCGGCCTCGGCCAGCAGGTCCTCCGGGTGCGCGTACTCGTACGGCGGGACCTGGAGGACCAGGCCCTGGTGGTTCAGGCCGCCGGTCATCTGGTCCAGCTGCGGGCGCGGGGCCTCCATCAGCGGGATGCCCCGGTCGTTGGCGGCCTGGAAGGCGTCGCGGACCCGGTCGTCGGTGTCGATGAACTGCATGACGTACAGCGCGGTCGCCGGCACGCCGCCCTGCAGCGCCTCGACCACCGAGTTGCGGCCGACCACCAGCTCCGCGGCACCGGCGCCGCCGCGACCGCCGCGACCGCCGCCACCGGCGCGGCGCATGCCGGCCCGGGCCTTGGCGTCCCGCTCGCGCTTGATCGCGGCGTTGGCGGCCCGCTGCTTGGGGTGACCCTTGCGTTCGGCGCCGGGCGGGGTCGGGCCCTTGCCCTGGAGCGCCTTCCGGCTGTGGCCGCCGGTACCGACGTTCGCGCCCTTCTTCGACCCGGGGTTGCGGCGGTTCCTGCGCTGGCTGTTGCCGGCCATGGCTGTACTTCCTGTCTGTCTGTCCGGCATGGCCGGCCCCTCCGGCGGAAGCCGGTGGGGGCCGACGGCATGCGCTCCGTCATGCGGGAGGGCCGCACCGGTCAGGTACGGCCCCACCTCACCCCTCGGTCGCCCGGGGGTTACTGGTTGTTGATCGTCCAGCGCGGGCCGGACGGGGTGTCCTCGATGGCCAGTCCGGCCAGCCCGAGCTGGTCGCGGATGGCGTCCGCGGTGGCAAAGTCCTTGCGGGCCCGGGCCGCCTGCCGCTGCTCCAGGACCAGGTGGACCAGCGAGTCGACGACGCCGTGCAGGTCCTCGCCGCGCTCCGCCCCGGCCCAGTGCGGGTCGAGCGGGTCGAGTCCCAGTACACCGAGCATCGCACGGACCTCGGCCAATCGCGCCACCGCGTTCTCCTTGTCGTCCGCGGTGAGGGCGCTGTTGCCCTGGCGGACGGCGGTGTGCACGATGGCCAGCGCCTGGGGCACGCCCAGGTCGTCGTCCATCGCCTCGGCGAAGGCCGGCGGCACCTCGGGGGCGGCGTCGACCTTTCCGCAGCGCTCGACGGTCCGCTGGATGAAGCCCTCGATCCGGCCGAACCCGGCCTCGGCCTCGCGCAGCGACTCGTCGCTGTACTCGATCATCGAGCGGTAGTGCGGTGCGGCCAGGTAGTAGCGGAGCACGATCGGCCGCCAGCGCCGGACCATCTCGGAGACCAGCACCGAGTTGCCGAGCGACTTGCTCATCTTCTCGCCGCGCATGGTGACCCACGCGTTGTGCACCCAGAAGTTGGCGAAGTCGTCGCCGAACGCCTTGGACTGGGCGATCTCGTTCTCGTGGTGCGGGAAGATCAGGTCGAGCCCGCCGCCGTGGATGTCGAAGGCCGTGCCCAGGTACTTGTGGGCCATCGCGGAGCACTCCAGGTGCCACCCCGGGCGCCCGCGGCCCCACGGGGTCTCCCAGCTGGGTTCGCCGGGCTTGACCGACTTCCACATGGCGAAGTCGCGCTGGTCCCGCTTGCCGGTCTCGCCCTCGCCCTCGGGCTGCTGGAGGTTCTCCAGCTTCTGGTTGGAGAGCGCGAGGTAGCCCGGGAAGGACTTCACGTCGAAGTAGACGTTGCCCTCGGCCGCGTAGGCGTGCCCGCGCGCGATGAGTCCCCGCATCATCTCGATCATCTCGGGGACGTGCCCGGTGGCCCGTGGCTCGACGGTCGGCGGCAGGCAGCCCAGCGCGGAGTAACCGTCGTTGAAGGCCCGCTCGTTGGCGTAGGCGATCTGCCACCAGGGCGTGCCGAGCTCGCGCTCCTTGGCGATCACCTTGTCGTCGATGTCGGTGACGTTGCGGGCGAACGTCACCTGGTAGCCGCGGTAGGCGAACCACCGCTGCATGATGTCGAAGTTGAGACCGGACCGGATGTGCCCGATGTGTGGCGCCGACTGGACGGTAGCGCCGCACAGGTAGATCGAGACACAACCCGGTACAAGCGGGACGAAGTCGCGTACCTGGCGGGTGCTGGTGTCGTACAGGCGAATGCTCACAGCGTCAAGCGTAGTGGGCAGGAGGGGGTGCCCCGCGACATTCTGGAATGTCAATACCGCTGCAGAGCCGTTTCCGCTCTGTGACGTAGAGGAAGCACCCCCTCCGTTCCCGGGAGGGTCAGATCGAGCCGACCACCTTCCGCGGACTCAGCCGGACGACCACCCGAACGTCGTCCGGGCCGTCGTACGTGTACTTCTGCTCGCCGCGGTACTTCAGGCCGAGTTCGTCGATCAGCTCCCGGCCGCCCTCACGGGTCAGCGTGACCTCGCCGCGCACCTCCAGGTAGGTGTACGGGTTCTCCGGCGGGTTGATCACCAACGAGACGCGCGGGTCCTTCACCAGGTTGAGGTGCTTGCGGCGCCCCTCGACGGTGGAGAACAGGATGTCGTCGCCGTCCCGCTTCACCCAGACCACGGAGGACTGCGGGCTGCCGTCCGGCTGGAGCGTGGAGATCACGGCGAAGCTCTTGCCGTCGATCAGAGTCTTGGCCTGGTCGGAGAGATGTGCGGCCATCGGGACCTCGTTCTTCTCGTCAAACGGCGGTGGACAGATCGCCCGGTGGGCGGGGCCGGGCCCGGCGGGGGCCCGCACCGAACGGTAGCGACTCGGTCCCCCGGCAGCCCTTCTGAACACCCGTCACCCGTCGCTTATTCCCGAGCGGGTTCCCCCGATCCGGTGACGCCACCGCCCGATCCGCGACCGGACCGGCCCTCGACAGGCTTCCGGAAGGACCGGCGGCGCACCACCGGAACGGGCGGTGGGAACGTCAACGGCGTTCGTACACCAGGGCGGTGGCGATCGCGGCCAGCCCCTCGGCCCGACCGGTGAGACCCAGTCCGTCGGTGGTCGTGCCGGACACCGACACCGGCGCGCCGACCGCCGCGGCGAGCGCGGCCTGAGCCTCCTCGCGACGCTTGCCGATCTTCGGCCGAATACCGATCACCTGGATCGCCACGTTGCCGATCTCGAAGCCGGCCGCGCGGACCAGCCGCGCCGCCTCGCCGAGCAGCGTCACCCCGGACGCCCCGGCCCACTCGGGCCGGTCGGTGCCGAAGTGCGCGCCCAGGTCGCCGATCCCGGCGGCGGAGAACAGCGCGTCGCACGCCGCGTGCGCGGCCACGTCGGCGTCCGAGTGCCCGGCCAGGCCGTACTCGGCGCCCGGCCACTCCAGGCCGGCGACCCGGAGCGGGCGGCCGGCCTCGAAGGCGTGCACATCGGTGCCGATGCCGACCCGGGGAATCACCGGGGCGGCGCCGGCGGTCGGCTCAGTAGCCATCGGAGGCCCTCCTGCGGGCGAGCACGGCCTCGGCGAGCACGAGGTCCAGCGGGCGGGTCACCTTGAACGCCTCCTCGTGACCGGGCACCACGACCACCCGGCCGCCGTACCGCTCCACCAGGCCGGCGTCGTCGGTGACCGGCGGCAGCGCGCCCCCGGCCTCCTCGGCCAGCGCCTTGGCGTGCACCTCGGCCAGCGTCTCCCGGCGGAACCCCTGCGGGGTCTGGACCGCGCGCAGGGTGGACCGGTCGGGCGTGTCGAGCACCGGCTCGGGTCCGCCCGGCGCGGGCTCGACCCGCTTGACGGTGTCGGCCAGCGGCACCGCCGGCACCACCGCCTCCGCCCCGGCCCGGACGGCGGCCGCGACCGCGTCGACGACCTCGACCGGCACGAGCGGCCGGGCCGCGTCGTGCACCAGGACGATCCCGACCCCGGCGGGAATGGCGGCCAGGCCCAGCCGGACGGACTCCTGGCGGGTCTCCCCGCCGGCCACGACCCGGATGTCCTTGCCCTCCAGCCCGTGGCTGTCGAGCAGGGCGACCACCTCGGCCACCCCGTCGGCGGGCGCCGCGACCACGACCAGGCCGACCGCGCGGCTGCGGGTCAGCGCCCGGACGGCGTGCACCAGGAGCGGCACGCCGCCCAGGTCACGCAGGGCTTTCGGGGCACCGGGCCCCAGCCGCTCGCCGCGTCCCGCGGCGGGCACCACTGCTGCTGCGACTGCTGCTGTGGCGTTCAGGTTTCACTCCTTCGGAGAAGTGGGTATGGCCATGGCGTGCACGACGGGCGAGGACCCCTTCCGAAGCACCACCGTCCTCCGCCCGCGGAATCAGCAGAAACGGTCATGCAGACCCGAGGCCGGCCGGGCCGCCCGGGTGCGGGGCGTCGTCCGGACACGCCTCAGCGCCCGAAGTGCCACTGCACCACCCACCGGCCATCGGTCCGGTGAGCGGCGCGCCGGCATCGGGCGCTGTGAGCGTTGTGGAGCGGACGGCCGCTACGAGGCGAGCACCTCGTCGAGCAGCGTCTCCGCCTTGTCCTCGTTGGTGTTCTCCGCCAGCGCGAGCTCGCTGACGAGGATCTGGCGCGCCTTGGCGAGCATGCGCTTCTCTCCGGCCGAGAGACCGCGCTCACGCTCACGACGCCAGAGGTCGCGCACAACCTCGGCGACCTTGATAACGTCGCCCGAAGCGAGCTTCTCCAGGTTCGCCTTGTAGCGACGGGACCAGTTGGTCGGCTCTTCGGTGTACGGTGCGCGAAGCACCTCGAAGACCCGGTCCAGACCCTCCTGGCCGACTACGTCGCGCACGCCGACGAACTCCGCGTTCTCGGCGGGCACGCGGAGCGTCAGGTCTCCCTGCTGCACCTTCAGCACCAGGTAGGTCTTGTCCACACCTTTGATCTGGCGAATTTCGATGGCCTCGATCAGCGCAGCCCCGTGATGGGGGTAGACCACCGTGTCGCCAACCTTGAACGTCATGTGACAGGACCCCTTCCGTGGCTTTCCAGAATAACACGCTTTTCACCGCACCCGAAGGGCGTTTTCGCAGGTCAGGGCCGGTCTCGGGGCTTGACAAGCACCCCCATGACGTGCTGCGACCGGTGTTCGACGCGGGCTTCCCGCAGGTCGGAGGCGGTTCCGACGCTCACCGAAACCTGCCGCAACACTCTCGAAACCGTGATTGGATCTTGAGTTTTCACCGTTTATCGGGCCGTTTCCCGATCGTGATCCGATCTTGGTCCGTTGTTGACCTGAACACGTGGACGTGCGGCCGTACGGACGCCCCTGAACCTTCCGGGGCGCGACACGGGGACCACCCCGTGAGGACGGCATAAGCGAGGTCGATAATCTGAGACCGGATCCACCGACCGAGACCTGACCTACCGACACGTGACCTAGGGAGAAGCCGCCGCCGTGAGCCGCAGCCTTCGACGCGGCAGCATCGCCGCCATCGCCGCCCTCGCCATCGCCTCGTTGTCCTCCTGCGCCGCCGGCAACACGCCGGAGACCCTGGAGATCAAGCCCGACAACGCGGCCGCGACCCTGGGCGCCGACATCCGGCTGAACAACATCGTCGTGGTCACGGGGGACGAGTCCTCCGGCGAGCACACCGGCCCCGCCAATGTGACGGTGAACATCAGCAACACCGGCGCCGAGGCCCTGGAGCTGCAGTCCATCACCGTCGGGAGCGGCGCCACCGCCACCTTCGCGGACGACAAGGGCGCCCCGCTGAGCACCATCGTCGTCCCGCCCGGCGGCGCGGTGCTGCTCGGCGGTCAGGGCAACCCGTCCGCCAAGGTGGCCTCGGCCAGCCTGAGCGTGGGCGGCTACGTGAACACCGCGTTCGCGTTCAAGAACCACGAGAAGCTCGAGACGGAGGCCTCGGTCAGCCCGAACAAGGGCCTGTACCAGGGCTTCGGCCCGACCTCCGCCCCCGGGGCCGTGCCGCCCAAGAAGGCCGCCACCCCGACCGCCCCCGCCTCGGGCAGCCCGTCCGCCGCCCACCACTGAGGCACGGCGCCCGGCCGTACCCGGGCAGGGCAAGGGGAACGCCCCTCCGGCGAGTGCCGGAGG
>NZ_JBHXKE010000323.1:0-8425 GCF_042722765.1 Kitasatospora sp. NPDC058406 | reverse complement strand
AGCCGGGGACGACGGTGTACCCGGTCAGGTCGAGGTCACCGGCCGTGGTGGCGCCGCCGAGACCGGCGATCCGGGTGCCCTCGACGGCGAGACGGTCGCCCTCGACGATGCCGCCGGGCAGGACCAGCCGGGCGCCGGCCAGTGCGGTTCGCCGCGGCAGGGCCGCAGATTGATTCCGCGCGGTCACGCGGTCACCTCCATCGAGAGCAGATCCCAGGCGAGCAGGCCCGCGCCCAGGGACGCGGCGGTGTCTTTGAGCATGGCCGGTACGACCTCGGGGGGCATCTGGAAGGTCAGACGCTCGGTGACCGCGGCACGCAGCGGGGTGAAGAGGGTGTCCCCGGCTTCGGCGAGCCCGCCGCCGACGATCACCGTGGACGGGTCGAGCAGGCTCTGGGCCAGCACGATGCCGTCGGCCAGGGCCTCGACGGCGCGCTGCCAGACCGCGACCGCGCGGGCGTCCCCGGCGTCCACCGCGACGGCGCAGGATGCCGCGTCGGCGTCGGGGTCGCCCACGGCCTCGGCCCAGGCGCGGGAGACGGCGGAGGCGGAGGCGAGGGTCTCCAGACAGCCGCGGGCGCCGCAGCCGCACTGGGGACCGCCGGGCCGGACCACCACGTGGCCGATCTCGCCGCCGTAGCCGTGGGCTCCGGCCTCGATCCGTCCCCGGATGCCGATGGCGCCGGCGATACCGGTGCCGAGGGCGATGAAGAGGAAGCGTTCGACGCCCCGGCCGGCGCCGAGCCGGCCCTCGGCGAGACCCCCGGAGCGCACGTCGTGGCCGAGGGCGACCGGCATGGCGCCGCCGTCCGCCGCGGCCAGGCGCTCTCCCAGCAGCTTGCGCAGCGGAAGGTCGCGCCAGCCGAGGTTGGCGGAGAAGACCGCGATGCCGTTCTTCTCGTCGATCGTCCCGGGGACGGCGACTCCCGCCGCCACGGGGGCGACGCCGAAGCGGCTGCGGCCTTCGTCCGCCAGGTCGGCGGCGAAGTCGAGGATGGCGGCGACCACGGCGTCCGTGCCGTGTTCCCGCCCGGTCGGGCGTCGTGCTTCGAACAGCACGGAGCCGTCCTGGGCGAGCAACGCGGCTTTCATGCCGGTGCCGCCTACATCGAGTGCGATGACGTGCTTCACGGAGGACAGTTTCCCTTGGGTGGGTCGGAGAGGTCTAGTCCAGTTGTCGGATTGGTCTGGTCCAGCGGGGTGAGCTTTGTCGCAGAAGTATGCGGTGTGCGGCGCTTTGCACGAACCGGACCGGATCCCTTGAGGCCGGGTCCGGCGGGTCGGACGGCCGAATTTCATTGCGCATCGTGCAACGACCTCCGCACTTCGATAACTACCCGGCGCGGACCGGCCACAGGTGTGGACCACTGAGTGGCCTGTTTGGCACCCTTGCCGCCTCCCCCCGGCCGGATCCCCCCGATCCGGTTCGTCGCTCCCGCAAGACTCCCCCTCGAAGGCGGTACCCGCGTTGGACAGGCGCGCCAAGGTCCCCACCCGGTTGTCCGGCATCGCACTGGCCGGAGCACTGGTGCTCACCGGCTGCGGCGGCAAGGACGACGGCCCGATCACCCTCCGGCTGGTCGCGGCCGACTACGGCGAGAGCGCGGAGACCAGTTCCAAGCTGTACTGGGACGACCTCGCCCGGCGCTTCGAGACCGCCAACCCGGGCATCAAGGTGGACGTCCAGGTGGAGAGCTGGACCGACATCGGCAAGAAGGTCGACGACCTGGTCAAGAGCGGGAAGTCGCCCGACCTGCTGCAGACCGGCGGCTTCGCCGACCAGGCCGGCGCCGACCGGCTCTACACCGCCTCGGACGTGCTCTCGCTGGAGACCCAGGCGAACATCATGGAGTCGTTCTCGCACGCCGGGCAGGTGCTCGGCACGCAGTACGGCATTCCGTTCGTCTCCTCCTCCCGGGTGCTCTTCTACAACAAGGCGATCTTCCAGAAGGCCGGCGTCGACAAGCCGCCGACCACCTGGAACGAGCTCAAGCAGGCCGCCGAGAAGATCAAGGCCAAGGTGCCGGGCGTGACGCCGTACGGGCTCCCGCTCGGACCGGAGGAGGCCCCGGCCGAGTCGATGCTGTGGACGTTGAGCGGCGGCGGCAGCCTCTCCGACGACGTCGGCAACTACACCATCGACAGCACCCAGAACCAGGCGACCTTCAACTGGCTCAGGACCAACCTGGTCGCCACCGGGCTGACCTACCCCGAACCCGGCAAGATGAACCGCACCCCCGTGTTCAGCGACTTCGCCGCCGGGAAGGTCGCGATGCTGAACGGGCACCCGACCCTGCTGCGGATGGCCGCCAAGGGGAAGATCGACTTCGGCACGACGGCGATCCCGAAGAAGGACGGCCTGGCGAAGACCGGCAGCCTCGGGGTGGCCGACTGGATGATGGCCTTCAAGGCCAACGGGCACCGCAACGAGATCCGCAAGTTCCTCTCCTTCGTCTACGCGAAGGACAACCAGCTCAAGTTCGACGAGACCTACAACCTGCTGCCGGTCACCCAGGACGCCTTCGACGCGATCAGCAAGGACCCCAAGCACGAGGCCCTGAAGCAGTTCGCGGCCGGGCTGGGCAACGCGAGCTTCTACCCGTTCGGCGACCCGGCCTGGGTGGAGGTCTCCAACCGGATCAAGGCCGGGATCGGGGCGGCCGCGACCGCCGACCCCAAGCCGGTCCTGGAGGACCTCCAGCAGACGGCCGTCAAGGAGGCCGCGAGGCTCCGCAAGTAGGCTGGCCGGCATGGGCGCGGGTGAGCTGGACGAGCGGGACCGGGCGGTGCTGGAGCTGGAGGGCCGGTCGTGGCGGACGGCCGGCGCCAAGGAACGGGCCGTCCGGGAGGAGCTGGGACTCTCCAGCACCCGGTACTACCAGCTGCTGAACGCGTTGCTCGACCGACCGGAGGCACTGGCGCACGCGCCGGTGCTGGTGAACCGGCTCCGGCGGGTCCGGGACGCCCGGCGCGCGGCACGGTAGGCGGGCGCCGCCCCGGCGCCCGACCCGGGAGCCCGACCGCCGCGTCGACGGATGACCCCCGTCCGGCCCGGGTACGGTCCCTGTCATGGGCCTTGCTGAGATTGCGCGACCGCTGACGGACGACGGACGGGCGGGCCTGGCGGCGTTGCTCGAAGAGCCGCGGGCGGCGGTGGTCGCCCTGGACTTCGACGGCACGCTGGCACCGATCGTGTCCGACCCGAGCCGTGCCCGGGCGCACCCGGGCGCGGCGGACGCCCTGCGCGGCCTGGTGCCGCACGTCGGGGCGGTCGTGGTGGTGACCGGGCGCCCGGCCGGGCTGGCGGTGGAGTACGGGGGCTTCGCCGAGGTCGGCGGGGTGGTGGTGCTCGGGCACTACGGCGCGGAGCGCTGGGAGGCCGGTGAGCTGACCGCGCCGCCGGTGCACCCCGGGGTGGCCGCGGTCCGGGCGGCGCTGCCGGACGTCCTGGCGGCGGCCGGGGCGCCGGACGGGACGTGGGTGGAGGACAAGGGCCGGTCGCTGGCCGTGCACACCCGGCGGACGGCCGAGCCCGCCGTCGCGTTCGAGCGGCTGGTGGAACCGGTCGGCGCACTGGCGGCCGAGCACGGCCTGGTGGTGGAGCCCGGTCGGCTGGTCCTTGAGCTGCGACCGCCGGGGGTGGACAAGGGGGCGGCACTGGAGGGCTTCCTGCGCGAGCGCGGCGCCCGGTCCGTGCTGTACGCGGGGGACGACCTGGGGGACGTCGCGGCCTTCGCGGCCGTGGAGAAGCTGCGCGGGGAGGGCCTGGCCGGCGTGACGGTCTGCAGCGGCGCGGTGGGGGACGCGCCGGTGCGGGAACTCGCCGACCGGGCGGACCTGGTGGTCCCGGGCCCGGCCGGCGTGGTGGAACTGCTGGCGGCACTGGGGGAGGAGCTCAGCGCAGGGCGTTGAGCTGGTCGAGGAACCACTGCTGGGGCGGGAGCGCGGTCGCGGCGGCCACGAGCCGCTTGGTGCGGTCGGCGCGCTCGCCGGCCGGCATGGTGAGCCCGGCGTGCAGGGCCTCGGCGGTGGCGACGACGTCGTACGGGTTGACGGTGAGCGCGTCCTCGCCGAGCTCGGCGTGGGCACCGGCCTCGCGGGACAGGACGAGGGCGCAGCCGTCGTCGGAGACCACCGGGACCTCCTTGGCGACCAGGTTCATGCCGTCCCGGATCGGGTTGACCAGGGCGACGTCGGCCATCCGGTACGCGGCCAGCGAGCGCGGGAAGTCGTCGTCGACGTGCAGGATCACCGGCTGCCAGCCGGGGGTGGCGAACTCCTCGTTGATCTCCTCGGCCAGCGCCTGCACCCGGGCCGTGTAGGCGCGGTACTCGGCGAGGTCGGTGCGGGACGGGTAGGCGAAGGCGATGTGGACCACCCGGTCGCGCCACTCGGGACGGGTGCGCAGCAGGTGCCGGTACGCCTGGAAGCCGCGGACGATGTTCTTGCTCAGCTCGGTGCGGTCGACCCGGACGACGGTCCGGCGGTCGCCGACGGCGGCGCGCAGGGTGGCGAGGCGGTCGTCGACGTCCGGGCGGTGGGCGCGCTCGCGCAGGAAGCCGGCGTCGGCGCCGAGACCGTGCACGCCGAGGTGGGTGGTGCGGCCCTCGTGGGTGACGGTGAGGGCGTCGCGGTCGACGGCGGCGCCGAGGACGGCTTCGCAGCAGTCGGCGAACGCGAGCGCCCAGCGCCGGGTGAGGAACCCGGCCCGGTCGGCGCCGAGGATGCCGGTCAGGACGGTCTCGGCGATGTCGTCGGGCAGCAGCCGGAAGTACTCGGGCGGGGCCCAGGGGGTGTGCGAGAAGTGGCCGATCCGCAGGTCGGGGCGGGCGGCGCGGAGCAGCGCCGGGGTCAGCGAGAGGTGGTAGTCCTGGACCAGGACGGCGGCGCCGGGTGCGGCCTCGGCGGCGAGGGCCCCGGCGAAGGCGGCGTTGTACGCGGTGTAGGCCTGCCACTCGGTGCGGAAGTCGGCGTCGAAGGCGGGCGCGGTCGGGGTGTCGTACAGCAGGTGGTGGATGAACCAGAGCGTCGAGTTGGCGACGCCGTTGTAGGCCCGGGCGAAGGTCTCCGGGTCTATGTCCAGCATCCGGACGGCCTGCCCGCCGACGTCGTGGCCGGCCCGGTCGAGGCGTCCGTCGGGGGCCTCCCGGGAGGCCCTGCGGTCGGCGTCGGAGAGGGCGGCGCAGACCCAGACGGCGTCCGGGTCGTCGATGGCGGAGAGCCCTGAGACCAGGCCGCCGCCGCCTCTGCGGAGGGTCAGCGTGCCGTCGTCCGCGGTGCCGAAGGACACCGGTCCCCGGTTGGACGCCACCAGGACGGGGGCAGTGCCGGTCGAATTCGAACGTTCGGTCGTGAGATCGCCCATGGTTGGTTGGTTGCCGGGGGTCCCGGGTCGCAAACCCCTCAGCGCCGGGTGGCGTATTCGGGGACGGTGTGCATCGGCGGGCGCTCGGTGGCGGTGACCGGGTGGGTGTGGGCCGTGAAGGCGCGGGTCTCCGGGTCGCGGGTGAACTGGGTGAGCAGCGGGTGGACCAGGTCGGCGGCGGCCTTGAGCCGGTGGGTGCGGTCGAGCCGCTCCAGGGCGGTGCGGTAGATGGTGGCGGCCATCCGGCCGAGCGCCTGGCCGTCCTGGTGCCGGTGGTGGCGGACGCCGACGTCCACCTGGGCGAGCGCGTCCAGCC
Source organism: Kitasatospora sp. NPDC058406 (assembly GCF_042722765.1). Taxonomy (NCBI): domain Bacteria; kingdom Bacillati; phylum Actinomycetota; class Actinomycetes; order Kitasatosporales; family Streptomycetaceae; genus Kitasatospora; species Kitasatospora sp. NPDC058406. Next base: position 2,744 of record NZ_JBHXKE010000323.1, on the reverse strand, counting down.
CGGCCGTCTCCAGGGCGTCGACGAGCAGGCCGAGTTCGACGCCGTAGCCGGTCGGGAAGGGCAGGCGTTCGAGCAGGGAACGGCGGGCCGCGTACTCGCCGCCGAGCGGCTGGACGAAACCGGCGAGTTCCGGCCAGTGCAGGTTGAGCAGGGGGCGGGCGACCAGTTCGGTGACCCGGCCGCCGCCGGCCGGGACGACCGCCCCGTCGGTCTCCAGCGGGCGGTCGTACATGGCCTTGACCAGGTGGATGTCCGGGTCGGTGAGCAGCGGGCCGACGATGCCGGAGACCAGGGCGGGATCGAACGCGCGCAGGTCGGCGTCGACGAAGCAGACGATCTCACCGCGGGTGACCAGCAGCGATCGCCAGAGCACCTCGCCCTTGCCGGGGGCGGCGGGCAGCCGCGGGAGGATCGTGTCGCGGTGGACGACGGTGGCACCGGCCTCGGCGGCGACCGCGGCGGTGGCGTCGGCCGAGCCGGAGTCGACCACGACCAGTTCGTCGACCAGCGGCAGCCGTTCCACCAGCTCGCGGCGGATGGTGCGGACGATGTCGCCGACCGTGGCCTCCTCGTCCAGGGCGGGGAGGACGACGCTGACCGTGCCGGCCGGGCCCAGTGCGCGCTTGGCCGCCAGCAGGACGTCCACCGGGCGGTCGGCCGCGCTCCACGAGCGTCGGCGCAGCCAGGACGCCGTCTCGGGGAGGAGCGCGGGGATCGGTTCGGCGGGCACTGTTCTCTCCTCGGCGAGGTGGGATGGGACGGGTCATCTCGCGTGGCGGACGATCCCGTTCGGGGTTGACGCCTTCGGATACAGTCTTCGTACAGCGGTCGCACCTTCGCACGCCGGGGTCTCCGCTGAGCATGACCACAACTTCACAGAGCTCATCCAGAGGGACTGAGGGAACGGCCCGTTGACGTCCCGGCAACCTTCTCGCGCGGCTGTTGTCAACAGCGCCGGCGGGACAGGTGCCAATTCCGGCCTGTGGCGCGCCCGCGTCACGGGGAAGATGAGGAGAGAGGCCTCCGCCATCATGGCTATCGACACCGCCGCACCCGTCACCGTTGACCTCGGCCCCGCCGCCGCGCTGTCCTGTCGCGAGTGCGGCACCCGGTTCCCGCTCGGCCCCAGCTTCGCCTGCGTGGAGTGTTTCGGCCCGCTGGAGATCGCCTACGAGTTCGGCAGCGAGGGCGCGGAGGAACTGCGCAAGCGCATCGAGGCCGGTCCGGCGTCGATCTGGCGGTACGCTCCGCTGCTGCCGGTGCCGGCCGACGTCGCCTCCAAGCCGAACCTGAACCCGGGGTGGACCCCGCTGGTGAAGGCCGACAACCTGGGCCGCGAGCTCGGGTTCACCGCCCAGCTGCACATCAAGGACGACTCGGGCAACCCGACCCACTCCTTCAAGGACCGCGTGGTGGCCTGTGCCATCGAGGCCGCGCGGGCCTTCGGCTACACCACGCTGTCCTGCTCGTCGACCGGCAACCTGGCCGGTGCGGTGGGCGCGGCCGCGGCCCGGGCCGGCTTCAAGTCCTGCGTGTTCATCCCGCACGACCTAGAGCAGGGCAAGGTCGTGATGGCCGGGGTGTACGGCGGCGAGCTGGTCGGCATCGAGGGCAACTACGACGACGTGAACCGCTTCTGCTCGGAGCTGATCGGTGACCCGGCCGGCGAGGGCTGGGGCTTCGTCAACGTCAACCTGCGGCCGTACTACGGCGAGGGCTCCAAGACGCTGGCGTACGAGATCTGCGAGCAGCTGGGCTGGCGGCTGCCGGAGCAGATCGTGATCCCGATCGCCTCGGGGTCGCAGCTGACCAAGATCGACAAGGGGCTGCAGGAGCTGATCAGGCTCGGCCTGGTCGAGGACCGGCCGTACCGGGTCTTCGGCGCCCAGGCGGCGGGCTGCTCGCCGGTGTCGGCGGCGTTCAAGGCCGGCCACGACGTGATCCGGCCGGTCAAGCCGGACACCATCGCCAAGTCGCTGGCGATCGGCAACCCGGCCGACGGCCCGTACGTGCTCGACATCGCCCGGCGTACCGGTGGCGCGGTGGAGGACGTGACGGACGAGGAGGTCGTGGCGGCGATCCGGCTGCTGGCCCGGACCGAGGGCGTCTTCGCCGAGACCGCGGGCGGGGTGACCGTCGGCGTGCTGAAGAAGCTGGTCGAGACGGGACAGCTGGACCCGTCGAAGGAGACCGTCGCGATCAACACCGGAGACGGCCTCAAGACGCTGGACGCCGTCTCGGAGGCCGGCATGACCGCTGTGATCCGGCCGACGCTGGCGTCGTTCCGCGACGCCGGCCTGGCGTCCGCCTGACCGGCCCGGACCCGTCCGGCACCGGCCCTCGCCGTCCTTCCCCGGTACACCCCCGCCCCGCAACGAGGAGAAGACCCCCATGAGCGCCAACGTCCGCATCCCGACCATCCTGCGCACCTACACCGGTGGTGCCAGCGAGGTGTCCGCCGAGGGCGCCACCCTGGGTGACGTCATCGCCGACCTGGAGAAGAACCACGCCGGGATCGCCGCGCGCATCCTCGACGACACCGGCAAGCTGCGCCGTTTCGTGAACGTCTACGTGAACGACGACGACGTGCGGTTCGCCGAGGGTCTGGCCACGGAGATCAAGGACGGCGCGAGCGTCTCGATCATTCCGGCGGTGGCGGGCGGCTGCTGAGCGCCTTTTCGCCGTTCCCGGCCGTGGGGGGCGCGGGAATACGCCCCCCCCCACGCCCCGGGGTGTTTTTGGGG
>NZ_JBHXKE010000322.1:0-8434 GCF_042722765.1 Kitasatospora sp. NPDC058406 | reverse complement strand
GCGGCGGGCGGGCCGGGAGGTGTGGGCATCGGCTGTGCTCCGGAAGGCGAGGGGCGACGCGGGCCACGGGCCGGCGGCCACCGGGGGTGGATGGTGATGAGGCCGCCGGCCCACGGCTTGGGTGATCCGCGGATCACTCCATACTCTGCCCCGTCCGGGAAGGCCGGGCATCGCACCACGGGAGTAGCCGGCCGTACCCCCCGTTGAGTACGGACCGTCCTCGGGGAGACGGTCCGTACACGGTCCGGGCGGGCGACGCCCCGACGGGCGGCCGTCGGGAGGGAGTGGAGGGAGGTCGGGGGGGCGGTCGGGAGGAGGCCCGGCCCGCCGGCCGGGCCGGCGGAACGGTGCCCGGCCGGCACCACCGGCGAGCGGTGCCGGGGCGGTCTCGGTAGGCGGTCTCGGTACGCGGTCTCGGTACGCGGTCTCGGTACGCGGTCTCAGTAGGCGATCTCGACCACCGCGCGGTGGGTGGACGGCTCGGCGAGCGCGCCGACCAGGTAGTGCGCGAGGTCGGCCCGGGATATCGACCAGGCCCCGGGCAGCCGGCTCCCGACGCCGGTGCGGTACCGGCCGCGGGCCCGGCCGCCGGTGAGCCGGGCGGCCCGGACGAGCGTCCAGTCCAGCCCGGTGTCCTCCAGCACCAGCCGTTCCATCCGCGCCATGTCGGCGTACGGCCGGCGGAGCATCGGGTGCAGCACCCAGGACGTGAGCGCGCGCTGGAACGGGGCGGCCCGCCAGGGCGGCGGGCCCATGCTGGTGGTGGAGACACAGAGCACCCGGCCGACGCCGGCCGCGCGCATGGCCTTCAGGATGTGGTCGGTGCCGGCCGAGTAGACGGTGGTGGCGGCCCGGCTGTAACCGATGCCGAGCGCGGAGACCACCGCGTCGGCGCCCTCGACGGCCCGGGCCACCGCGTCCGGGTCGAGGACGTCCCCCTGCCGGATGCTGTGCGGCCGGGCGTCGACCAGCGCCAGCGGGTCACGGGCGAAGGCGACGGTGGAGTGCCCGGCCTCGGCGGCCAGGTCCAGCACGTGGCGGCCGGTACCCCCGGTCGCGCCGAACACGACGATGTTCACGGAGCGTTCCCCTCCTCGCTCGGGTCCTCGGGTCCGGGCGCGCGGCCGGCCCGCGCCGCGGACGTGCCGCGGGCGGGCCGGCCTCCGCCGGGGTCCATCAGTTGGCCACCTCGACGCGACGGCCGTAGGTGGCCGTGTCATCCAGATGGGTGACGATGTAGTCGGCGACGTTCGCCCGCGCGATGCGCGAGGCCTTGGCGATGTGACCGCCGACGACCGCCTGGTAGTTGGGCGTGGCCGGGCCGTCCGTGAGCATCGGCACCCGGACGATCGTCCAGTCCAGCGGGCTGGCCTCGACCTCGTCCTCCATCCGGGCGAGGTCGAGGTGGATGTTCCGGTAGACCCGGTCCACCACGAACTCGGCGACGAACCGCTGCATCGCCGGCAGGTGCTTGGTCTCCAGCCCCGCCGAGGACATCGTGACCAGCCGGCGCACCCCGCCCGCCCGGGCGGCGGCGATGACGTTGCGCACGCCCTCGGAGAAGACGGTCGTCGTGGTGCGGCTGGTGACCCCCAGCGCGACCAGGACGGCCTCCTTGCCCGCGAGCGGGCCGTTCAGCGACGCCACGTCGAAGACGTCCGCGCGCACCTTGGTCAGCCGCTCGTGCTCGACCGGCAGCTTGGCCGGGTCGCGCACCAGTGCGGTGACGCTGTGCTTGTTCTCCAGTGCCTTCTCGACCAGCAGTCGTCCGGTACGACCGGCCGCTCCGACCACGACGATCTCCATGATGTGCCTCCTTGCCGGGGCCGGCGGCAACTGTTCGCCGCCGGCCGTGAGTTGACCTTCGCTACGACAACGTGTCCTACGGTAGGGAAAAGGCGAGCAGTACGCCGCCCGAGTTGCTCGGATACTGCGGGTAGTAGGCGGCCTGGATGTAGAGCATGCCGTCGGCCACCACCGCGCCGCCACCACCGGAGAGGGCCGTGCCGTGTGCCGGCACGCCGTTGACCGTGGTGAAGTCGCGGACCACGTCGTACTGCCAGAGCACCGCGCCGGTGGCGGCCGAGAAGACCCTCATCTTGCCGTCCGCGCCGCCCTCGTAGACGAGGCCGCGGGTCGCGGTGACCGCAGGCGTGAAGGCCCGCTGGCAGAGCTGCGGGTAGGCGGCGGCGCCGCCCCACTGGCAGCCGTCGGCGGGACTCTCGGTCTGCCAGAGGATCGCGCCGGTCGCCGGGTCGAGCGCGTACAGGGTGCCCGGGTTGGCGAACCAGGTGGCGACGTAGAGCCGGTTGCCGTCGTAGCTGGTGCCCCACTGGATGCCCGAACTGCCGCCCTTGGTGTTCGGGTTGGCGACGACCGCGCGGTCCCAGACCTTGGCGCCGGTCAGTGCGTCGTAGACGTGGTAGACGCCGTTCTTCTGGCCGATGCCGACCACCCGGCGGTTGCCGATGCTGAAGACGTTGGCGCTGGCGCCGAAGTCCCAGTCGTGGTCGGTGCCGTCGGCCTTGCTCGGGCAGTAGGCGTCGGCGCCCGGGGTGCCGCAGGCGACGGTGAAGGTGTCCGGGAAGGTCTCCTGGGTGCGCCAGCGGACCGCGCCGGTGCGGGCGTTCAGGGCGAGCACCGAGTCGGTGTCGCCGGCCGCGCCGGTGTAGTTCTGGCCGGTCCCGACGTAGACGGTGTTGCTGGCCCGGTCGAGGACCGGGGAGCTCCAGACGGCGACGCCGGAGGGCTCGTAGCGGTTCGCACCGTTGGGCCAGGTGCCGACCAGCTGCGGCTCGGGGTTGGTCCAGTGGCGCCACTCCAGCTGCCCGGTCCAGGCGTTGACCGCGACCACCGAGCCCCGGAAGGTGCAGCACGGGTAGGTGAGGTCGAAGGTCGCGCCGGACTCCTTGCTGGACACGCCGACGTAGACCTTGCCGTCGTGGACCAGCGGGGAGCTCGTGATCTGGGCCAGCGGGTGGGTGTCGAGCTTCAGCGACCACCGCAGCGCGCCGTTGCGGCGGTCCAGCGCGTACAGGTAGCCGCGGTTGTCACCGAAGTAGACGGTGTTCCCCTCGACCGCCGGGCTGCTGCGGACCGGGTCCGGGTTGCTGGTGGAGTGGGCACCGGCCACCGGGGCGACGTCGAAGGTCCACCGGGCCGCGCCGGTCTTCGCGTCCATCGCGTGGAAGGTGCCCTCGGCGCCGCCGACGTAGAGGGTGCCGTCCGCCACGGCGGGCTGGCTGCCCAGGTAGACCCCGGGCACCTTGGCGTGGCCGAAGGCCCACTCGAGGCCGAGACCGGAGACGTTGGCGGGGGTGATCCGGTGCTCCTGGCCGTTGAACCGGGTACCGGTGGCGTCGAACTGCCAGCTGCTCCAGTCGGCGGAGCGGTGGCGGGAGCCCTCGGCGTCCTCGGCTCCGGCGCCGTTGGTCACGGTGAGCATCACGAGCGCGGTCAGCAACGCCACCAGGGCGGAGCCGTACCTGGCCGCCCGGGGCCGTCTGTACTGGGACACGTAAATCAACTCCTCGGTGAAGGCGTGTGGTTCACGTACGGTCCGGAGTGGCGGCCAGGCCTGCGGCGGCCTCCGCGTGGGAGAGCACGGCGGCACAGTCCAGTTCGCCGAGGCCCGCCTCGGCGGCGGCGATCAGCGTCTCATGGGTGGCGTCGCAGACGGGGGTGTCGACGCCGAGGCGGTCGGCCTCCGCGGTGGCCAGCCGGAGGTCCTTGCGCATCAGGTCGAGCCGGAACTGCGGGTCCCCGTAGGCCCGGCGGCGCATCACGCCGGCCTTGAACCGCATCACCGGCGAGCTGAAGCCGCTCTCGCTGATCATCTGGAGCGCCAGCTCGCGGTCGATGCCGGCTGCCTGGGCCAGCGTCACCGACTCGGCGAGCACCTGCATCTCCACGCCCATCAGCACGTTGAGCATCACCTTGGCGGTGGCGCCCAGACCGCTCGGGCCGAGGTGCCGGATCTCCTTCGCCAGCGGCTCCAGCACGGCGCTCAGCCGGTCGTAGGTCTCGGCCGATCCGCCGACCATGAAGCGGAGTTCGCCGTCCTTGGCGTGCTGGCCGTTGCCGATGATGCAGGCGTCGACGGCGTTGCGGCCGCGGCCAGCCACCCGCTGGGCCACCGACCGGGCGAAGTCGGGGGAGACGGTGCTGGTGTCCATCACGATGCCGTGCGCGGGCAGCGTCTCCAGGACGCCGCCGGGGCCGAAGAGCTGTTCGTCGACGGCGGCCTCGGACGCGAGGCTGAGCAGGACCACGTCGACCCGCTCGGCCAGCGCGGCCGGGGTGTCGGCGACCTCCGCGCCGCGGGCGGCGAACGGGGCGGCGCGCTCGGGGGTCCGGTTGTGGACCACGATCCGGTGGCCCTGGTCGAGCAGCCGGGAGGCCATGCCGCCGCCCATCACACCGAGGCCGATGACACCGATCCTGGTCACCGGCGGGATGGTGGGGGCGTCTGCGGGCGGGAGGTCCCGGGAGAGTGCACGCCGCTGCTGGCTGGGTATGTCGGCCATGGAGTCGACCCGCTTCCTGGTGGGCTGGTCGCGCCGGGACTCCCGGCGCTCGGAGTGCGGCGGGGAAGGCCGTGCCAGGCACCCCGCCCCACCGCGGCCGGGGTGCCGACTGCCCGTCCAGCCTAGCGGGTGAACACTCACTCCGCACTGTCTTTCGACGTCCGTTTCGAGCCGTACCGCGCACTGATCTGGCGTCAAATCGCTGCCCGGACAGACCTCCTCCCCCACCACCCGGCGAGGGCGGAGGGGGAGGAGGTCGTCACATCGGCGGGACACCGGTCCGGCAGCCGTCAGCCGGCTGCGGCCTCCGGACGGGCACCGGGGCCGGCGGCCTCCGGTCGCCCGCCGCCCTGGCCGGCCTGGGCACCCTGGCCGGCCGGGCCACCCTGCGCGCCGACGCCCTGGGCACCCGGGGCACCCTGACCGCCCTGCGCACCCTGCCACTGGCCGCCGGGGCCGCCCTGACCCTGGTGCTGACCCTGGTGCTGACCGCCGGGACCACCGGGGCCACCCTGTCCGCCGGGCCCACCCGGGCCGCCCTTGCCGCCGGGCGCGCCCATCGGCGCCCGCATCGGACGCTCCTGGAGGAAGAGCACCACCACGGCACCGATCAGCGAGACCACCATGCCGACCAGGTAGACCACGTGCAGCGACTGGGCCAGCGCGTCGGACACGCCGTCGCGCACCGGCTCGGGCAGCGCCCGGACCTTGGCGGGAGCGGTCAGCACGCCATCGGTGCCGAGCCGCTCCAGCGCCTCGGCCGGCACCTTCTTCGGCAGCAGGTCACGCAGCTGCGAGTTGAGGATGGCACCGAAGACGGTGACGCCCATCGCGCCGCCGAGCGAGCGGAAGAAGTTCGCCGCGGCCGTGGCCACGCCCAACTGCCGCATCTCGACCGAGTTCTGGACCGCCACGATGAGCACCTGGGTCACCATGCCGAAGCCGATGCCGAAGACGGCCAGGAAGCCGCCGGCCGCCACCTCCGAGGAGTCGGCCTTGAGCGTCGACATCAGGAAGAGCCCGAGCGACATCACCAGGAGGCCGATGATCGGGAAGATCTTGTACTTGCCCGTCGCCGCGACGACCTTGCCGGAGACGGTCAGGCTGACCACGGTGGCGAGCATCATCGGGACCAGCAGCAGGCCGGACTCGGTGGCGGTGTCACCGTTGGCGACCTGGAGGAACAGCGGGGTGTAGACGGTCGCCACGAAGAGGGAGATCGAGGTGAGGAAGAGACCCAGGGTGGCGACCAGGACCACCGGGTCCTTGAACAGCTCCAGCGGGACGACCGGCTCGGCGGCCCGCTTCTCCTGGAGCACGAACCCGATCAGCAGCACCACGGCGAGCACCAGCAGGCCGATGACCTGCACGGAGCCCCACGCGTACTGGTCGCCGGCCCAGACCGAGACCAGCAGGATCGAGACGATCGCGGCACTGAGCAGCGCCGAACCGAGGTAGTCCAGCTGGTGCTTCTGCCGGTTGACCGGGAGCTTCAGCACGGAGGTGACCACCACCAGCGCGACGGCGCCGATCGGCAGGTTGATGTAGAAGATCCACGGCCAGCTGAGGTGGTCGACGAAGGCACCGCCGACCAGCGGGCCGACCACGCCGGCCAGCACGAAGCAGGACTGCGCGTAGCCCTGCCACTTGCCGCGCTCGCGCGGCGGGACGAGCTCCGCGATCAGGGCCATGGCCAACGCCATCAGGCCGCCGGCGCCGAGACCCTGGAGGGTCCGGAAACCGATCAACTGGCCGATGTTGGCGGAAAGTCCGGACAACGCGGAGCCGAGGAGGAAGATGGTGATGGCCGACTGGAACATCAGCTTGCGGCCGTAGAGGTCGCCCAGCTTGCCCCAGAGCGGCGTCGCGGCGGTCGCCGCGAGCATGTAGGCGGTGACCACCCACGCCAGGTGGGTGACACCGCCGAGGTCGCCGGCGATGGTCGGAAGGGCCGTCGCCACGATCGTCTGGTCCAGGGCTGCCAGGAACATGGCAAGCACCAGGGCAGCAAAGATCGTCAAGAAGGTCTTCCGTGGCACTTCTGGGGCGGGTGCAGCGTACGGGGCGCTCATTGGGTACTCCTTGAGGAGGCGTCCGCCGGCTCGGAGTCCTTGCTCCGAGCTTGAATTCGTATAGACTATACAATCAAAATTAGCCGTCAAGAGCCAACGTCAGGGCGGCCACGGCCGCCCGGAAGGGCAGCGAACGATGAGCCAACTCCAGGGGAAAATCGCGCTCGTGACCGGATCCACCTCCGGCATGGGGGCGGCGGCCGCGCTCGCACTCGCCGCCGCCGGGGCGCACGTCGTGGTCTCCGGCCGCCGGGCCGAGCTGGGCGAGGCCGTGGTGAACAGGATCCGCGAGAAGGGCGGGCAGGCGGACTTCATCGCCGCCGATGTCACCGTGGAGGATGACGTCGCCCGCCTCGTGGGTACCACGGTCGAGCGACACGGCCGGCTCGACATCGCCTTCAACAACGCCGGCGGCGGCGGCGCGTTCGGCCCGCTGGACCGCGTCCCGGCCGAGGCCTTCGCCGCGGTCCTCGCCGTCAACCTGACCGGCACCTACCACTCGCTCAAGCACGAGATCGCCGCCATGCGGGCGAGCGGCGGCGGCAGCATCATCAACAACGCCTCCACCGCCGGCGTCCAGGGCACCGCCTTCGGCCTGGGCGCGTACACCGCGGCCAAGCACGGCGTGGTCGGCCTCACCAGGGCCACCGCCCTGGAGGCCGGTCCGGCCGGCATCCGGGTCAACGCGCTCATCACCGGACCGGTCGACACCGAGGAGTTCCGCCAGCGGGTCGGCAGCCAGCCCGGCGCGCTGGAGCGGGCCGGGTCGGGCACCGCACTCGGGCGGATCGCGACCGAGGAGGAGGTGGCCAACGCGGTGGTCTTCCTGAGCAGCGACGCGGCCAGCTTCGTCACCGGCTCGCTGTTCGGCCTGGAGGGCGGCATGACGGCCGGCGTCTCGGCCGGGATGATGCAGCGGCCGGGCGGCCAGGGAGGCCCGGGCGGAGGCGGTCAGGGCGGCCCCGGCGCGGGCGGCCAGGGCCGTCCGGGACAGGGCGGCCCCGGAGCCGGTCGGCCGAACGCGGGCTGAGTCGGGAAAAGCGCATTGCCCCATTGCCATCGAACCACCCTCGGGATATTTTTTCGACATGCTCGTAAAAACCACGAGAAACACCGAAGAGTTCATCTCCGAAACCGGTGGGTGGATTGCTGGCAACCCCGTCGAGAATTCCATCCTGCTGACCATGCTGGCAGGTGCGAAGTTCCGGCCGCCGACCGCCCCGCCGATCAACTGGAGCCGGGTCGAGGACCCGACCTCCGGCTCGGCGCCGGTGGTCGGCGTGGCGGCCTTCACACCCCCGCACCTGGTCGTGCTGAGCGGGATGCCGGAGGCCGCCGCGGCCGCGCTCGGCACCGAGCTGGGCGCCGGCCCCGACCGGCTTCCCGGCGTGATCGGACCGGACGCGGCGGCCGCCGCGTTCGCCGCCGCGTGGTCCGAGGCCACCGGCCGACCCGCTCACGCGGGCCGGCGTGAGCGGGTACTGAGCCTGTCCGGCCCCGCCGTGACCTCCGACCGGCCGGCCCCGGCCGGGCAGTCCCGGGCCGCCCTGGCCGAGGAGTTGGAGCTGTTCACCGACTGGTGCCTGGAGGCCGCACACGGCGCCGGGCTCAGCCGGGAGACGGCCCGGCGGTCGGTCCAGCAGCAGATCTCCTCCGGTCTGCTGCGGGTCTGGGAGCACGAGGGCGACGCCGTCGCCATCCTCGGCCGGACCGCCTCCGTCGCCGGCGTGGTGCGGTTCAACCCGATGTACGTGCGGCCGGAGATCCGCCGCGGCGGGTACGGCCGGGCGCTGCTCGGCGAGATGCTGGCCGAGCTGGCCGTACGCGAGACGGTGA
>NZ_JBHXKE010000321.1:0-8509 GCF_042722765.1 Kitasatospora sp. NPDC058406 | reverse complement strand
GCCCGCGGCTGAGACCGCGGGGCCGGCGGCCGTCCGGTGGAGCGGCGCGCGGCGGACGGGGACGTCCGGCGCTCAGCGCTCCTTCAGGATCGAGGCCAGCAGGTCGATGGTGCGCTCGGGCGTGAGGCTGTCCACGCAGAGCCGCTCCATCACCTGGATGTAGGCGTCGACGTCGTCGCGCTTGTCGAGGTACAGCGCACTGGTCAGCTGCTCCAGGTACACGACGTCCGCCAGGTCCTGCTCGGGGAAGCGCAGGATGGTGAACGCACCGGACTCACCGGCGTGCGCACCGAAGCGGAACGGCATGACCTGGATCACGACGTTGGCCTGCTCGGCCGCGTCGATCAGGTACTGGACCTGGCCGCGCATCACCTTCGGCCCACCGACCGGACGGCGCAGCGCCGCCTCGTCGATGACCGCCCAGAGGCGGGGGCTCTCGCCCTCGGTGAGCAGCTTCTGGCGGCGCATCCGCAGGCTGACCCTGCGCTCGACCTCCTCCTCGCTGATCACCGGCCGACTCTGGCCGAAAACCGCCCGTGCGTACTCCTCGGACTGGAGCAGGCCGGGGACGAACTGGACCTCGTAGGTGCGGATCAGTGCGGCGGCCTCCTCCAGACCGACGTAGGTCTGGAACCAACCCGGCAGGACGTCGTTGAAGCTGTGCCACCAGCCCGACTTGTTGGCCTCGCGGACCAGCCCGAGCAGCGCCTCGCGCTCCAGGCCGTCGTCCACTCCGTAGAGGCTGAGCAGGTCCGCGACATCGCGTTCCTTGAAGCTGACCCGGCCGAGTTCCATGCGGCTGATCTTGGACTCGGACGCACGGATCGCGTAGCCCGCGTCCTCGCGGGTGATGCCGCGCCCCTCCCGGAGGCGGCGCAGCTGGGAGCCGAGGAGGATCCGGCGGACCATCGAGCCGCCGCCCGGCTGAACTGTGGTCATGTGGTCCTAACCTCCACCTAGGGCAAACAGCGCACAGTCTGCCATCAGTTGAGCGCTCACGGTGCCGATACTGACGGATGTTCCTATCAGTTCTGTACTCCGCACACCAGGATGCACGTGCATCCGGCGCTTGCATATGCCATTTGAACGACTGCACGTGAATCGACTCTTGCATCTGCAGTGAGCGCAGAGGACGATGGTGCACGTGCACCTGCACATCCCTGGCAATCCCGCGGGCTCCGCGTCGACCCCACGCGCGACTCCGTGCACAGGCCCGGCAGCGCCCCCGCGCCTCCGGGCCCTTGTGCGCGCGCGCCTGGTCGAGTGGGCGGCCGTGCGGCCGAGCGAGTCGGAGGTGACCGGCATGACCCCGGCGGGTCCAGCCGTGTCCGCCCCCTTATGGGAGGAGCTCTTCATGAGCACCGGAACGGCTTTGGCAGTCGACCCCCATGTGGTCACCTGTACGCTCGCTCCTCGATATGAAGCCGTCAGAACCGCGCGCGACTTCGCCAGAACCGCCCTGCACCGCTGGGGCCTGGGCGAGCTCTTCGACGACGTCGCGCTGGTGGCCTCGGAGCTGGTGACCAACGCCCTGCGGCACGCGATCGGCGCGCGCCCCGGTGCGGCGGACGACTACGACTTTCCCATGCAGTGCGCAGCCGAGGGGAGGCTGCCGATCCGAATAAGCCTGGTGCACCGTTCCCCGCAGGTGGTCTGCGCGGTGAGCGACCCCAGCAACATCGGCCCGGTGGCGCGGGAGGCCGACTTCGTGGCGGAGTCGGGCCGCGGCCTCCACCTGGTCGACTCGTTCAGCCACTCCTGGGGCTGGCACCCGCTCGGCGGCGGCAAGGTCGTCTGGGCGCTGTTCGAGGCGGAACCGGAACAACGGTCGATCCCGGCCCCCGAGATGAGCGGACGGCACCGACGCTCGGCCTAGCACGGCGCACGACCCGTGACAGGACCCCCGGGAGCACCACACCGCCCGGCGGGAGACCACACACCAGCGCGACACACCCCGGCAACGGCGATCGGTGACCCTCGGGCAGCGGGTACCGGCCACCCTTGCGGCGGTGCGCCCCTCCGATCCGCGTGCGGCGGCTCGGCACGGCGGCGACGGCGGGTGACCCTGGCGGGCGGAACGGCGGCCGGCGGGCGAGGGCCCGCGAACGGCGGCCGGGCCGGCGGAACGGCAGCTCGTGGCACGACGGCTCGCAGGGCGGCGGAGCCGGTAAGACAAAGGCCGTCGTGGTGTCAGCACCCACGACGGCCCCCCGATGGTGGAGCCGGCGGCCGGTCAGACCGCCAGGTGGTCGAACTCCCCGTCCTTGGCCCCCAGGAGCAGGGCCTCGATCTCGGCCCGGGTGTAGATGAGCGCCGGACCGTCCGGGAAGCGGGAGTTGCGCATCGCCACATCGCCCCCCGGGAGGGCGGCGAACTCGACGCAGTTGCCCTGAGAGTTGCTGTGCAGGCTCTTCTGCCAGACCACGCCCTTGAGGTCCGCAGCGGCCATCCCGTTGTACGTGTCGAACGTGTCGTGCATAGAAATCTCCCGAAGAGCTCCGGAGTGGGTCGTCCAGCTCGGCGCCCCGGCTCTCAGCCGAACGGCTCGGCCGGCCCCGTACCGGCCCGGCACAACGCCTCACTTGACGTGATGATAGCTCCAGTGCACGTGCATCAGCACGGGACGTTGCAGGTGCACGGGCTTTTCGACACCGAACCGGAACTCTTCACGAGCCGCGCACCTGACGGTACGTAAGTGGACATAGTCGACCGAATCGGCCGGATGTCGATGACGGCCCGTAGGCGACCACCCGCTGAATGTTGATCTTCGGGAGCCCGGAGTCGCACCGCTGTGACCCCACTGTGACCCTCCGTCAGACGATGCCCGCCCTGTGAGACATCTCACGCGCCCCTCCTGCAACGCGGAGCTCCTCCTCTCGCATCTGAGCGGATACCGGGAGAGAAACCGGGTTCGGGCCGGTTATGTCCGGTTTTCGGATGGGCCGCCCCTCCTCGTACGGCAGCCGACTGCGAGCACGGCGGGGGAATGTCCTACGATCTCCGCCATGAGCACCGCAGCCATCCCGGGCGCGCCACTGCCCGTCCGAACCCCAGGCTCCCGTGCGCGGGGGCGCCACCGCCGTCCCGAGCGCCCCGAAATCCCGACCGGTTCGCCGGTCCTGCTGCTCGCCGTGCCCGCGGCCGCCGGACCGGAATCCCGGTCCGTGGTCGAGGAGCTGCTGTCCATCGTCCGCAGCGAGCAGAACGGCGTGCAGACGGCAGCCGGTTACCTTCCGGCCCACGGCGCCGAAATCGGCGCCGAGCGCACCGTCGCCGAACTGCTGGACGAGGCGGCCGAGGCCGGCCTGCCCACGCCGGTCATCGTGCCCCTCGTGCCCGGCCCGCACGACTTCCTGACCGACCTGTACGCCCTCGCCGCCGAGTACGGCGCCCCCGTCACCGACGTGCTGGGCCCGCATCCGCTGCTGGCCGAGGCCGTGCACGTGCGCCTCTCCGAGGCCGGTCTGGCCCGCGCCGACCGGGCCCGGCTCTTCGCCATCGCGACCGCCGCCGACGGCGTGGTGCTCACCACCGTCGGTGGGCAGGCCGCCGCCGACGCCGCCGGGATCACCGGCATGCTGCTGGCCGCCCGGCTGGCCGTGCCCGTCGTCCCCGCCGCGCTCGACCTGCCCGGCTCGGTGGCCGCGGCCGTCGCCCACCTCCGGGAGATGGGCTCGCAGAACCCGGCGCTGGCCCCCCTGGTGATCGGCCCGGAGGCGGACTCCGAGCTGCTCGCCACGGCAGCCGAGGAGTCCGGCTGCCCGTCGGCCGCCCCGCTGGGCGCGTACCCGACGGTGGGCCAGCTGATCGCCTCCACCTACCTGGCCACGCTGCCGGCCGTCGACTTCGAGGCGCAGGCCGCGGAGGCCGGGGACGGCGCCGCGGAGCCCTCCGGCGGACGGCACGCCGCCCAGTAGCGCAAGCCCGTCCGAAGGGGCCCGGAACGCATCCGTTCCGGGCCCCTTCGGCTGCTCGCACCGGCCGGAACGGTCCGGTCCCCCGCCCTCCGGCCGGACCGGGACCCCGCACCGCCGCCGCGGTCGCCGGGGCGGCCTCAGCGGCCGACCCGACTGGTGGGCGAGGCCGCGTCCTTCAGTTTCAGGGCGGGCAGCCGCACCGGCCGGGACTGCGCCGCGAAGGTGGCCACCGGCGCGGCGGCGGCGTTCCACTGCGGCTGCGCGGCGCCCTCCTCGTCCGGCTTGCGGACCTTGAGCACCTCGGTCTGCCCGGCCCGGCGCAGCAGGATGTTCTTCGGCCGCACGGCCTCCGGGTCCAGCCAGAGCTCGTTGCCGCCGAACTCGCAGTCCAGCAGCAGCACGTCGTCCGGCTGCCCGTCCGAGGTGGCCCGGAAGGCCACGCCGGCCCGCCGGTAGCCGGTGAACCGGCTCCGGCTGAAGGTGACGGCCTGTCCGGCGAGTTCGTGCCGGGCGGTGGAGACGGCGAAGTCGCTCTGCCCGGCCGCGTCGACGAGCAGTCCGTCGAACACGGTGCCCTCGTCCCGGCCGAGCGAGTGCAGCGCCACTCCCCCGCCCGCGTTGCCGTACAGCACGCTCGCGGTGTAGTCGAAGGCGTTGAGGTAGGCGCCGTGCTCGATGCCCCAGCCGCCGTTGTGGTAGGCGGCGAACTCGGTGACCACGTGGTGCTGACGGGCGTTGAGCCAGACGAAGATGCCGTCCCGCAGGTTGTTGTGGGCCAGGCAGCGCTCGAAGGTCCAGACGCCCTCGCTGTTCTCCGGCCACTCGAAACCGGAGGCCCCGTCGGCGCCCTGGACGCCGACGGCCACGCAGTCCACCGCCTTGCCGCCGGTGCCCGCGCCGAGGTTGAAACCGGTCAGCCGGTAGGCGCGGGGGTGGGGTTCGAGCAGGGTGCGGGAGGCGACGCAGGACTCGTAGACGATGTCGTCGGAGGGGCGCTGCGGGGTGCGGGTGTCCAGCGGCCCGTCCCACCAGTACGCGTCCTCCCAGGTCTCGTGGCTGATGCAGCTGCGGAAGGTGATGCCGTGACTGGCGTGCGGCACGTACGCGTGGCTGCCGGCGTCGCGGACGACCACGCCCTCGACGACGGTCCCGCGGGTGGCGTCGCCGAGCTGGTGGAAGTGGAGCCCGTACCGGCCGAGGACGGCCGCGGTGACCGGGGCGGTGCCGTCCTGTCCTCTCCAGGTCTCCTTGGTGTCGGCGCGCGGGCCGACCCAGCGCAGCGCGGCGTGCCGGACGTCGGCGCGCCGGGAGCTGGTGAGGTGGACGTGGGCGCGGCCCTCGGCGGTGCCCTCGACCCGGACGGTGCGGGTCAGGTTGAGCACCTCGGCGCCGACGGTGACGCCCCCTCCGGCGGCGACCAGGGGGTGGGCGTGCTTCAGCGGCGACTCCAGGGTGACGGTGGCTCCGCTGACGGACCGCACGGTGACGAGGTCGTAGTGGGCGGCGAAGCCCTCCTGGTCGGGCGGGCCGGTCGGGGTGACGGCCAGTTCGTCGCCGGGGAGCCAGCCGGCGGGCGGGGCGGACAGGGCCAGCTCGGTGCCGCCGGCCTTCAACTCGCGATCGGCGCGGACCCACGCGGTCTTGGCGGCGCCGTCGAGCCGCAGGTAGCCGGCGCCGGTGACCCAGAGGCCCACGTCGGTGTCGACGACCTTCATGCCGTCCCCCTGGAAGCGCCTCTCGTCGACGGCGGGGAAGCGCAGGGTGTGGGTGTGGGTGCCGTCGGGGGCGAGGGCGAGGGCGCCGCGGATCTCGACGTTCCCGGTGGCGGCGAGGGTGAGGGTGCGGTCGGCGGCGAAGGTGAGGGCGCCGGTCGGCTCCACCAGCAGCGTGCCGACGGCGGCGTCGGTGTCGAGCAGCACCCGGTCGGTGATCCGCACGGTGCTCCTCGGGCCGGGCACGGCACCGCCCCAGCCGGCCGGGTCGGACCAGCGGCGGCCGCTCTGGTCGACGGTGGGCGCGGGGGCCGGCTGTTCGGGCGCGGCGCCCACCGGAGCGGCCTCGGGGGACGCCCCACCGTGGCCTCCGGCTCCCGTCCGGTCCGCGCCGACGGCCGTGGACGATCCGGCGACGGCGGCGACCGGTTCGGTCGGGCCGCTCAGCGAGCGCCGCAGCACCTCCTCGCCGCTGACCGCCGCGAAGGCGGTGCCGACGGCGAGCCAGCGCAGTAAAGTGCGGCGACTTAAGGGAGTTAGGGGCGGTTCGGGTGGGATGTCCGCTCTGCGATGCTTTGCCCTGCGATGCGCTCCGCGCGCCCGGCCGGTCGGCCGGGCGGGGGCCGGGTCCTCGTCCATGGCCATCGGTGCGTAGCCCTCCCCACGGGCGGCTGCGGCGGCGCCGGCGTCCTACCGACGCTCTGAAGCATAGGCAGTTGCGTTGACCGCGACGGGCGTTGCATGAAATCGGTCATTTCTGATCATGAAGGACAGCCGCCCACCACGGATTTCGCAAACAGTGACGTGGCTCACACATGTTTGCGGTTTGAAGGCGGCTCTGCTTAACGTGCTCCCCGTTCGTGGCCACACGGACCCAGCTCCCCTGCAACGCCGAGTCCTGCCGTCGGGTGCGCTGGAAGTACGAAGCACCACGGCAGGAGCGGGGGAACCACAGGTAGTTCGCCCAGGCCGGTCCCCGGACCGACCAGGGCTAGGGGTGAAGCCGCGTCCACAGCGCGGCCGGGCAACTCCAGCCCGAATCCGACAGCTCACCTCGCAGGCGTGGGAGAGGACCGCGTCTTCATGCTGCCCACCAACGGCACCCGCCTGTCCAGCCGCACCCGTCGCGCCATCGCCACCCTCGGCGTCGCGGGCATCGGCCTCACCATCCCCTGCCTCACCACCGGCACCGCCTCGGCCGCCTCCGTCGCCACCTGGGACAAGGTCGCCCAGTGCGAGAGCACCGGCAACTGGAGCATCAACACCGGCAACGGCTTCTACGGCGGACTCCAGTTCACCAGCTCCACCTGGGCCGAGTTCGGCGGCACCTCGTTCGCCGCGCGCGCCGACCTCGCCACCAAGGACCAGCAGATAGCGATCGCCGAGAAGGTGCTCGCCGTGCAGGGCCCCGGTGCCTGGCCGGTCTGCTCGGTCAAGGCCGGCCTGACCAAGGGCGGCACCCCGGCCGCCGTCGACACCTCCACGGCCGCCGCCAAGCCGGCCGTCCAGACCCCGGCCCCGGCCGCCAAGCCCGCCGCCCAGCCGAAGGCCACGCAGCCCGCCGCGCCCAAGGCCGCCCAGCCGCAGGCGCAGGCTCCCGCCGCCACCGACGCCGCCCGCCAGGGCGACGGCGGCCAGGACGGGCGCCAGTGGCGCCAGCAGACCGGCCAGCAGGGCGGTCAGCAGGGCGACCGGAAGCAGTCCGCCGACTACACCGTGGCCGTCGGCGACTGGCTCTCCTCCATCGCCGACAAGAACGACGTCCAGGGCGGCTGGGAGCGGCTCTACGAGCTCAACCGCGCCACCCTGACCGAGGGCCCGCACAGCATCTACCCGGGCCAGCACCTGACCTTCGGCGACCGGGCCAAGGGCAACCAGGCCTCGGAGGAGTCCGGCAAGGGCTTCGACTGGTTCAACCGGGCCAAGGACGCGGGGACCGGCACCGCCACCACCGAGCCGGCCGCCCAGACCCCCGCCCCGGCCACCAAGCCGGCCGCCAAGCCCGCCGCCCAGGCCGAGACCCCGGCCCCGGCCCAGGCCGCCACCGGCAGCATGGCCGCGGCCGTCTCCTTCGCCCAGTCGAAGGTCGGCCAGGCCTACGTCTACGGCGGCACCGGCAACGGCGGCTGGGACTGCTCCGGCCTCACCCAGGCCGCGCTGCGCGCCGCGGGCATCACCGTCCCGCGCGTCGCCGCCGACCAGGCCGCCGCGTCCACGCACGTCTCGCTCGACGCCCTCAAGCCGGGCGACCTGCTGTTCTGGTCCAACAACGGCAAGGACTCCGGCGTCCACCACGTCGCGCTCTACATCGGTGACGGCAAGTACGTCGAGGCCGCCAACCCGAGGTCGGGCGTGCGGACCCAGACCCTGGCCAACTGGGCCCCGGACTTCGCCGGCCGGGTCTGACCCACGGCCGGGTCTGACCCGCGAAAGCCCGGGGCCCCCGGGGAGGAGCCAGGTCGCTCCCTCCCCGGGGGCCCCGGTGCGTCCCGCGCCGGACCGCCCCCGGAACCCCGCACGCCCCGCCCCGGAAGGTCATGGTCAAATCCGGCCGCACCAGGCATGCTGCTGCTCTGTCCCCGAGGAGGAGTCACCATGGCCCAGGTCACCGTCACGCTCGACGCCAACCTCGCGATCGACGCGATGATGCTGTCCGGCACGAAGAGCCCGCAGGACGCCGTCGAACTGATCCTCCGCGACTACCTGGACCGGGGGCGGCGCACCGAGACCCGGACCGGCGACGCCGCCGACGGCCACCGGGTCACCCCGGACCGCCCGGCCGTCCAGGAGGGCTGATCCGCACGACGAACGGCCGGGGCCCGGGAGCGGCCTGCTCCCGGACCCCGGCCGTTCGTCCGATCCGTCAGCGCGCGCATGCGC
>NZ_JBHXKE010000320.1:0-8515 GCF_042722765.1 Kitasatospora sp. NPDC058406 | reverse complement strand
GCGAGCGAGAGGGGTAAACCGGTACGTTCGGTGAGCAGGTGGATCTTCGACCCGTACTTGCCCCGATCGACAGGATTCGGACCTGTCAGCTCCCCGCTACCGTTTTCGTGGCCCCGCAACGGGGTTCCCGGCCTCCCGGCCCGGCATGACTTGATCCCCTTGTCGATCATGATCGAAAAGGTGGTGTCACCGGGCTCGGAGGCGTTGGCAGACCGCTGACGAGGGGCTTGAGCGCCGAACCCATGCCCGGGTGAGGCAGGCTCTCCGTACCGTGGATGCCGGCACGCCGATGCCGCAGGGCCGGGAGGACGAGTCCTGGGGAGGAGCAGTTGACCAGCACCGACGGCATAGATCTCTATCTCGGCCTGGACGTCGGCAAGGGCGAGCACCACGCGACCGCGCTCACCCCGGCCGGCAAGAAGGTCTTTGACAAGGCACTGCCCAACAACGAGCCCAGGCTCCGTGAGCTGTTCACGAAACTGCAGGCCAAGCACGGGACCGTACTCGTGGTGGTCGACCAGCCGGCCACCGTCGGCGCCCTGCCGCTGGCCGTCGCCCGCGCCAGCGGCTGCCGCATCGCCTACCTGCCCGGCCTGACCATGCGCCGCATCGCCGACCTCTATCCCGGCGAGGCGAAGACCGACGCCCGCGACGCGCACGTCATCGCGGACGCCGCCCGCACCATGCCACACACCCTGCGCGACCTGGTGCCGAGCGACGAGACCGTCGCCGAGCTCGAGATGATCGCCGGATTCGACGACGACCTCGCGGGCGAATCGACCAGGATCAAAAACCGCCTGCGCGGCCTGCTCACCCAGATCCACCCGTCCCTCGAACGCGTCCTGGGCCCACGACTCGACCACCCCGCGGTCCTCGCCCCGCTCGAACGCCACGTCGACTGGTCGCACTGCTGCCGCCCAAGGCCCCGCGGATGGCCGAGCGGCTCGTCGAGGACATCTTCACCGCCCTCGACGAGCAGACCGTCGTCGTCCCCGGCACCCAGGCCGCCGCACTGATCGTCCCCAGCCTCGCCACCTCACTCACGGCGGTCCTCGACCAGCGCAAACTCCTCGCCGCGAGGATCGAGGAACTGCTGGAGGCCCACCCTCTTTCCCCGGTCCTGATCCCGATGCCCGGCATCGGGATCAGGACCGCCGCCCGGATCCTCGTAGACGTCGGCGACGCAAGCGCCTTCCCGACCGCCGGCCACCTCGCGGCATACGCTGGTCTGGCGCCCGTCACCCGCGCCTCCGGCTCCTCGATCCGCGGCGAACACCCCTCCCGTCGGGGCAACAAACAGCTCAAACGAGCCTTCTACCTCGCCGCGTTCGCATCCCTGTCCCAACCCGAGTCACGGGCCTACTACGACCGGAAACGACGCGAAGGCAAACACCACGTCGCTGCCCTCGTCGCACTCACCCGACGCCGCATCGACGTCCTCTTCGCCATGCTCCGAGACGCACCCTCTACCAGCCACCGACCGCCGCTACCGGTTGACGAAGACCATAGGGGCACCTTTTCAGGGCCCTCATGTTCACCGAGTCGACCGCGCACCTCGACCAGTCCAGCTCACCTCGCGCGCCGAGCTCCTCCAGGACCACCCGGTGGAGCTTGGCCCAGACCCGGGCCCTGCTCCACTCGGTGAACCGCCGATGGGCGGTCGGGCCGGACGGGCCGAAGCATGGCGGCAGTTGGGCCCAGGTGCACCCGGACGTCGCGACGAACACGATCGCCGCCAGCACCTCGCGATCCCCGTGGCGCCGCCGGCCACCACCCTGCGGGCGCACCGGAGCGTCCGGCACGACCAACTGGAACAACTCCCACAGCTCATCCGGCACCAGCCGCTCCACGATCAGCACGCCCGGAGTCTACTCAACCCACCCAAATGAGATGTCTTCTTGATGTCAACAGGCGCGGTGTCGACATGACAGCGCAGATATGCCGCCGCTTCCACGGCAAGGTTGCTGTGATCACCGGCGCGGCCGCCGGTATCGGCGCGGCGACCGCGCGGCGCCTGGCCGCAGAGGGCGCGGCGGTGGTGATCGTCGACATCGCCGACACCGCGGGCCGGGCGGCGGCCGAGACGATCACGCAGCAGGGCGGGCGGGCCGGGTACCGGCACGGGGACGTGACGTCCGCGGCCATGTGGGAGGAGTTGGCGGCGCACGTGCGCGAGCGCTACGGGCGGCTGGACGTGCTGCACAGCAACGCGTACGCGGTGGTCGTCAAGCCCGCGCACGAGCTGACGGAGGCTTGGTCTGTACGGTCTTCGGCTCTGTCACGTAATCGGTGGCAACAAAGGGTGACGACTGTCGTTTTCATGATGTGCGCGATGTCAATGAGCGTGTGGGTGTGGTGTTTTCGGGGTTGTCGGCCCTGCTTGTCGAGGGTGTGACGGATGAGGGCGAGGTCATCCAGGTGTCGGCGCGGACCGGGACGATCCGGTGCCGTGCCCGAAGTGCGGGCAGCTGACGGGGCGGGTGCACGGTTTCCACAGTCGGAGGGTCGCGGACGTGCCGGTGGACGGGCGGCGGGTCGTGGCGTCGGCACGGGTACGGCGCGTGGTCTGCCCGGTCCTGGGCTGCCCGCGGCAGACCTTTCGCGAGCAGGTCCCCGACCTGCTCGAGCGCTACCAGCGGCGTACGCGCCGGCTCGCCGACCATCTCGATGAGGTTGTGAAGGAGTTACTGAGGTTTTCAGGGTGGGGTCGGTGGTCTGAGAGTCAGGCCGGTGGCGGTCAGGCATCCGTCGATCAGGTGGGGTCGGAGTTGGATTCGGCGCAACTCGCGGCGGAGTGTGCGGTCGAGGTCGTCGGGCGTTCCGAAGGCGGTGTTCGCCATCGCTCTGCACACGAGTGACCAGACGGCCTCGACGGGGTTCAGGTCGGGTGCATAGGGCGGCAGACGGACGGTGGTGAGCCAGTCGTGTTCGGCCTCGTACCGTTTCAGCCCTGCTGACAGGTGGGTGTTGAGATTGTCCCAGACGACCACGATCGGTCCGCCGAGTTGGATGTGGGCCCGGACGAGCAGATCGCGGTAGTCCTTCCAGGAGAAGCTCTTGCGGGCTCCCTTGAGGAGGAGATGGTTGCGGGGCCGGTAGATCAGCCGGCTCTCGCCCGGGCGATAGCAGCACAGGGCGGCCACCGAGGTCCGGCGGCGGGATCTGCCACGGACCCGGACGACGGGGGTGTCTCCGCGCCGGCCCCAGGTGCGGGCGCGGGGCGGCGTCATGGAGAATCCGGCCTCGTCCTCGAAGACGATCCAGCCCCCACACGCCGCCCCGATGCTTTTACCCGCGGCCACACCTCCTTCTTCCACAGCTCCACCGCATGCTCGTCACGCTCGAGGGCCCTGCGGGCGGGTGCCTGCCAGGACCAGCCGTGCCGCTTCAGTAGCCGCCACACCGTCGGGACCGAAAGACTGAGCTGCAGCCGGCGCTGAATCACGCTCCGCACCCGGGCCAGCGTCCACCGCTCATCCGCGAAACCATGCGCGGTCGGCCCCTTGCCGAGTTCCTCCTCGAGCACGGCGAACTGGGCGTCGGTGACAGTCGGGGAGTTGGCCGGCCCAGCTGAACGCAGTGCCTCCATCCCGCCCTCACGCCAGGCACGACGCCAGCGTTCCACCGACCGCACGCTCACCCGCAGATCCTTTGCGATCACCGTGGTCTTCTCACCCACCGCGAACCGCATCCCGGCCTGGAACCGGATCCCCTCACGAAACGCCCGACGCTCAGCGGTCAGGCCCCCACCCTCCGGATACCTCACACCAACGGCATACCGCAGGGATCACGAACCGTCACTACCCGACGACAACCCGAAATGCTCAGTAGCGGGCCGGGCGGGCGCCCGCCTCTCCCATGTCCTGGCCTGTTGTATTTCCCGCCCGACTGCCCTGCGCATGCTCATGCGCAGGCTGGTGCCATCGCTGCGCGTCCCTCGCGTGCTCGGCGTTGACGACTTCGCCCTCAAGCGTCGGCACCGCTATGCGACCGCCCCAGGCGCCGCAATTTCCGGCCCGCCTTGGAGATCATCCGTTCACGCACCGGCATTGGCTGAAATAGCCCTGCCCTCAGCTGCGAGCGGATCCGGTCCAAGTACGCTTCGGCCCCGAATGCCTGAACGTGGTCGGCGCGAAGGCCGTCCACGCCCGCAGTCCGGGCTCCAGTGTTGCCTGCGACCCGAACGAACGCCACCACCAAAGTGGCCGGTTCACATACGAAGTTGAACACATCGTCGAACCGGAAGCCGTGATCGACAACCGCCCAACGGTGCAGTTTGACCTGCATCCTCCGCACCCGTAACTCGGCGGACTCAGCCTCCGACCACGCGACCGGGGCATCCACCCCGGTGTCTTCAGACATTGCAGTACCTCCCTTGCAATCTCGCTACCGGCCGTCGCCATGTGGCCGGAATGCGTGGTGTCACTCTGCGTGCTGAACCACTGGGCGACGATGGTGCCGACCGACTGGTTCCGCCAGTTCTCGGCGGGCAGGTAGTTGGCGAAGGTAAATCAGTGGCTGCCCGCGTCGAGGTCCTTGATCACCAGCTCGGACTTGAGGGACTTGCCGTCGGCGGAGACGTGGACACGCGCGGCATTGCCCCCCTTTCCTCTCGGCACGGGCCCGACCGCGATCGTTCTGGTACCCAGCAGGGCCAGGTAGGGCAGTTTCTGGGATGACTCGAAGTCCCAGGAGCGGGCGTCTGCGGCATGCGCCGGCGCGGCGGCCGGCACGGCGAGCAACAGGGCGGCCATGCCAGCGGCGAGCAGGCGGACGGGGCGGGCGGGAAGGGGCGATGAGTGGTGCACAGACCTGTCCTCGTACGGGGGCTGGGACTTCACCCGTTGATCAGCAGCGGAGCGGACGCGCGCACCGTGGGGAGGGTTGGGCTCGGGCCGCCGTGCAGGGGATTCCGGACCGCGAAGGGGGCAGGACCGGTCGCGGCAGCCGAAGCCGGCTCGCGTATGTGGGATGCGAAGACCTGGCGACGGTGCCCTCACACCGAACCGGAGCAGGCCGACGGGCCGGTCGGATCAGACAGACTGGGGCGTTCGGCGACGTCAGCGATCCGGTTGGGCGACGCGCAAGCACCCGTCTCGCGACGATGGGCGGCGACAAAAGGCTCGCTCGCATGAGGACTCCTTCTGTCATGGGTGGACGGCCGGTCCCCGAGCGAGCGCCCTCCCGCACTTGGCGCGTACTCGGGGACCGCCCGCACATGTTCAGAGCGCCCCCGACCGAGGCCCCCCATAGTGTTGTCGTTCCGCTATTCCCCGAGCCTCCCGGACCGCCCGCCGGATCTGCTTCAACCATTGACCGTCCACTGACAGCAACCGGGGCATCGTAGGATTCGAGTCGCGCATACGACACCGCTTCCGGACAATGGAGATCCACAGACAGTCGTTGGGAAGGTCTCGTGATGGCTGGCCCCGCGGCGGGACCCCCTGGTCCACCGTCCGCTCCGTTCGACCTGCCGGTCGTCGCGACGGCGGAGCTAAATACGGAGGGCGTGGTCGTCGGTTGGACGGAAGCAGCTGAGAGCCTTCTCGGATATCCAGCGGAGGCGATTCTCGGCCGGTCCGGTCGAACACTGTTGGCCGAGCCCTACACTCCGACGGGACTCACAGGGAAGGACGGACCGCAATCAGGAGTGATCACGGCTCTGCACCGGGACGGGCACCGCATGAATCTCGGCGTTCAGGCCGACCCGTTGGCAGCTCCTGACGGAAACAGGCGCTGGCTGTTATCCGGCGTCGATCTCGGATCCACCCCGTGGTGGGGAGTGAGCCGATCCCTCCTGGAGCGTTTTCTCACCCGCTCACCCTTCGGCATGGCAGTCCTGGACACGGACCTCAGATACGTCTGGACGAACATCACCCTCGACCGCATGGCCGGCGTCTCCAACGAGGCACGGCTGGGGCGGCGGATGAGCGAGGTGCTTCCTCGGCTGGCCCCCGGAGCGTTTGAGGCCCAGATGGAGCAGGTCCTTCACACGGGTGTGCCCGTCCTCGATTTCGAGTACCACGGCTATACGCCGGCCGATCCCGGCCGCGAACACGCTTTCTCGACATCGGTCTTCCGCCTCGACGACGTGCAGGGGCGGGTGATGGGTGTCTGCTACATGGGCGTCGACGTCACTGACCGCTGGCGCGCCAGGGAGCGCCTCGCTCTCCTGAGCGAGTCCGGCGGCCGCATCGGCAGCACGCTGGACATCAGCCGCACGGCTCAGGAGCTGACCGATGTTGCCGTCCCCCGGATGGCCGACCTGGTTTTGGTCGACCTACTCGACTCGGCCCTGGAAGGTGAGGAACTGCGTCCTCTCCCCCGACACGGAGTTCCACCCCTGCGCCGGGTCGCGCAGCGCTCGCTCGAGGAGGGCTATCCGGAGGCGGTCGTAGCGGTCGGTGAACCATCGGGATACGGGCCCTCCTCCCCCTTCGTCCGCTGTCTTGTCGAGGGCCGGGCGATCATCGAACCGACCCTGTCACCGGCCGATGCGCACTGGCTCGCCGAGGACACCTTGCGCACCGACGCAGTGCTCGCCTTCGGTCTGCGCTCGCTGATGGTGGTTCCGCTGCGGGCGCGCGGCACTGTCCTGGGTGTGACCGTCTTCGTCAGGCGTGAACGCGCGGAACCGTTCGACCAGGACGACCTGAGGCTTGCCGAGGAGTTCGTCGCCCGAGCCGCTCTCTGTATGGACAACGCCCTGCGCTACACCCGCGAACACACGACTGCACTGACGCTCCAGCACAGCCTGCTGCCGCACGAACTGCCGGCCATCGGCACTGCAGAGGTGGCCTCGCGGTATCTGCCGGCCCATGGCCGGGAGGGGGTGGGCGGCGACTGGTTCGACGTCATCGCACTGTCCGGCGCCCGGGTCGCCCTTGTGGTCGGCGACGTGGTGGGACACGGGATCAACGCGGCCGCCACCATGGGGAGGCTCCGCACAGCCGTACACACACTCGCCAACCTGGACTACCCCCCCGACGAGATGCTCGCCCACCTCGACGACCTGGTTCTGCGGCTTATCGATGAAGAGCCCGACGGTTCGGCCACCGCCGCCGTCCTGGGAGCCACCTGCCTGTACCTGGTCTGGGACCCGGTAGCGCAGACGTGCACCATCGCCCGGGCCGGGCACCCTCCCCCAGCCCTCGTCGCCCCCGACGGCACCATCTCCTTCGCCTCCGTGCCGGCCGGGCCGCCGCTCGGCCTGGGCTGGCTTCCTTTCGAGTCAGCAGAGTTGGAAATCACCGAGAACAGCCTTCTAGTCCTGTTCACCGATGGCCTGGTGGAGCGCCGAGACCAGGATATCGACGTCGGCCTGCATGAGCTGCAAAACGTCCTTGCCGAATGCGCCGGCTCGCCGGAGGAGATCTGCGATGCGGTCCTGAGCCGCCTGTGCGGCGGCCCCCTGAAAGACGACACCGCGCTGCTGGTGGTGCGGTGTCATGCGCTCGGGCCGGACCAGGTGGTCTCGTGGGACCTCCCGTGCGACCCGGCAGTCGTGTCGGAGGCCCGGTTCCTGACCACGAACGCGCTGACACGTTGGGGGCTGGAGGAGCTTTCCTTCACCACTGAACTGATCGTCAGTGAACTGGTCACCAACGCTATCCGCCATGGCACAGGCCCGATCCAGCTCCGCCTGATCCGACACGCCGGACTCATCTGCGAGGTCGCCGACAGTAGTAGCACCTCACCACATCTGCGCCACGCTCGGACCACGGACGAAGGTGGCCGCGGCATGTTCCTCATCTCGCAGATGGCCCAGCGGTGGGGCACCAGGCACACCAACAGGGGGAAGATCATCTGGTCTGAACAGTCCTTGCCACGTACAGGTTCCCCGAATCTCTGACCACTCGGGTACGGGGTCGGGGGTACGGGCCGACCGATTAGCCTCCACGTTTCGGTTGGACGTTTCTGCAGATAGAGCGTATATCGTGACCGTTTTGGGTGGGTAATTCCCCTGGTTCAGGGGGCTGCTCGCCACAATCTGGTGATGCGCCAGATGATCTCGGGGCACAGCAACGGCGCCCCCGATGGCAGAAGATCGACCAAGATCCGGCTGTCTGCAAGGGGGCGCTTCCCGAGATCGATCACTTCCAGCAGCCAGCGGCGCACGGTGGAGGCGGACATGTCGTTGCCGCCGGCCATGTCGCAAAGCCGCTGGTCGTGCCGCAGCATCGCGAGCACGATGACGGCGATCTTCCCGGGCGCAAACTCCCCGGCACCAACTTCCTGTCGCTCGCCGAGGCTTCCGTCTACACCTCCCAGAACTGACCTACATCCAGGGGGGAGCGGACCGGGCCGGGGCAGAAACCGTTCCCGGCCCGGTGACCCGACCCGGTGCCCGCGCGCCGACCGCGAGCCATCGAGTACCACGTCGTTTCTTAGCCCTCCTCGCACCCGACGGCACCACCGAATGGCTCGCCCGCCCCGAAGACCACGCACGCGTCCCCACCCGCATGAACGACGGCGCCTGCGACCCCCACGGCCGGTTCTGGGCCGGCAGCATGCC
>NZ_JBHXKE010000319.1:0-8546 GCF_042722765.1 Kitasatospora sp. NPDC058406 | reverse complement strand
TCGCCGCCCACGGGGCTGTCGGGGTCTGCCGGTGGCACCGTCGACGGGGTGCCCGGCCTTTGCCGCCCCGCGTGGGTGGCATGACGTGACATCAGGGAAATCCGTCGGGCCGTCGGGTCCGGTCGCCCGGCGGCTTGACAGCGAGGTCCGACCAATAGTTAGGTTAGCCTTACCTAAGTAGGGCGGGTGGCCGAAGGCCGTCGGTCGTCGGTGCGTATCACATCGGTTCCACGGTTTCGGCCGGGCCGGTGGTCCGTGCCGTGCGCCGTCGCGCCGTCACCCCCGCGACAAGAGGAGGACGCCGCTCGATGCCTGAGATACCCCCGACCGACGCGTTTTCCCTGGAGCGCATCAGGCAGGACGTCGCCGATGTGCTGCAGATCGACCCGCAGGAACTCGACGACGACGAACTGCTCGTCTATCAGGGCATGGACTCGATCCGGTTGATGACCCTCGTCCAGCGCTGGCGCGACAAGGGCGCCGAGGTGACCTTCGTCGACCTCGCCGGCGAGGCCACCATCAAACGCTGGCGGGATCAGCTCGGCACCCCCTGACCAGCGGAAGCCCGTCATCACCAGGAGAGACTCGCCAGTGAACACCTCTGAACAACCAACACTGCACGAAGAGTTCGACGTCATCGTGGTCGGCGGTGGCCCCGGTGGATCCACGGCCGCGACGCTCGTGGCCAAACACGGCCACCGGGTCCTGTTGCTGGAGAAGGAGACGTTCCCGCGGTACCAGATCGGGGAGTCGCTGCTCCCCGCCACCGTCCACGGCATATGTCGCCTGCTCGACGTCCAGGAGGACATGGAGAAGGCCGGCTTCATGGTCAAGCGGGGCGGCAGCTTCCGCTGGGGCACCAACCCCGTACCGTGGAACTTCCTCTTCGCCCTCGCCCCCGAGCTCTCCGGGCCCACCTCGTACGCGTACCAGGTGGAGCGGATGAAGTTCGACGACATCCTCCTCCGCAACGCCGCGAAGCACGGCGTCGACGTCCGGGAGAACTCCCCGGTGAGCGAGGTGCTGGAGGACGACGAGCGGGTGCGGGGCGTCCGCTACACCGACCCGCAGGGCCGGGTCCACGAGGTCGCGGCGCGGTTCGTCATCGACGCGTCGGGCAACAAGACCCGGATCAGCAGGCACGCGGGTGGGGAGCGGGTCTACTCCGAGTTCTTCAAGAACCTGGCGCTGTTCGGCTACTTCGAGGGCGGCAAGCGGCTGCCCGGCGCGGACCGCGGGAACATCCTCTGCGCCGCCTTTGACGAGGGCTGGATCTGGTACATCCCGCTCAGCGAGACCCTGACCAGCGTCGGCGCGGTGATCAGCCGGACCCGTGCGGCCGACATCCAGGGCACCGACGAGGAGCAGGAGAAGGCGCTGCTCGGGTTCATCGACCGCTGCGACATCGTCCGCGACTACCTCTCCGAGGCGACCCGCGTCACCGAGGGGACCTACGGCGAGCTGCGGGTCCGCAAGGACTACTCGTACGCCAACACCCGCTTCTGGCGGCCCGGCATGGCGCTCGTCGGGGACGCCGCCTGCTTCATCGACCCGGTCTTCTCCACCGGCGTCCACCTCGCCACCTACGCCGGGCTGCTGTCGGCCCGGTCGATCAACAGCGTGCTGGCGGGCGGGGTTTCGGAGGAGCGTGCCTTCGGCGAGTTCGAGGGCCGGTACCGCCGCGAGTACGGCGTCTTCTACGAATTCCTCAGTGCCTTCTACGACATGCAGGGCAGCGAGGAGAACTACTTCTGGAAGGCCAAGAAGGTCACCGCCTTCGACTCCTCCGACCTGGAGGCGTTCGTCACCCTGGTCGGCGGGGTGGCCTCCCGGGAGCGCGCGCTGACCGACTCCGCCGCGCTCACCGAGCGGTTCGCCTCCTCCTCGAAGGCGCTGTCCGACGCCGTGGCCGCCACGGGGTCGATGCAGACCGAGTCCGGTGAGCGGATGAACCACCTCTTCGGTGCCAAGGTCGTCGGCGACGTGATGCACGAGATGAACGAGATCCAGCGGCGCGGTGTCCTCGGCGCCGACATCAAGGAGTCTCCGCTGCTGCCCGACGGCCTCGTGCCGGGCGCCGACGGCCTCTCCTGGGCCGAGCCGGCCGGAGGCTGACCGAACCCCGGCCGCACGCCGTGGCCGGACCGACCCCGTACGACTTCCGCGCCGGCGACCGCACGCTTCCGTGCGGACCGCTCCACGACGAGCACGAAAGGCAGGTCGGCAGACCCGTGGGCCTTCCCTCCCTCGGCCATGCGGCCCAATGGGCCATGCTGGTGCAGCTGCTGGTGATCACCGTCGTGGCGCACCTCGCCGGGGCCGCCGCGCGCAGGCTGCGTCAACCCGCGGTCATCGGCCAGTTGGTGGCGGGTGTGCTGCTCGGCCCGTCCGTCCTCGGGGTGCTCTGGCCCGGCGGGGAGCACCGGCTCGTCCCCGGTGAGACCCTGCTGGGGGCGCCGATCAACACGGTGGCCTGGCTCGGCGCGGCCTTCCTGCTGTTGCTCACCGGCCTGGACACCGACCTCGGCGTGATCCGCAGGCTGGGCCGCCCGGCGCTGATGATCGCCGCGGGGGCCGTCCTGGTCCCGTTCGCGGCCGGGGTGGGTCTCGCGCTGCTGCTGCCGGACTCGTTCGCCGGGGGCGCCGCGAGCCGGCCGTCGTTCGTGCTGCTGGTCGCCGTCTCCCTCAGTATCTCGTCGATCCCGGTGGTCGCCCGCGTGCTGACCGAACTGGGCTTCCTCAAGGCCGACTTCGGTCAGATGATCCTCACCGTGGCGCTGGTGTCGGACGCGGTGGGGTGGATGGCGCTCGCCGGGGTGACGGTGCTCGCCGGACCGGGTGGCGGTGACGCGGGGGAGCTGCTGGCCCCGGTGGCCGGCCTGCTCCTGCTGACGGCGGTCCTCGTGCTGGTCGCCCCGCGGCTGGTCGACGCCGCGCTGGCCCGGGTGCGCCGGTCGGACCGGCTGCCCGGCAGGACCGGTGGGACCGGCGGGACCGGCAGGGAAGGTGAGGCCGGTGAGGCCGGGACCGGTGGCTCCGGGGACCTCCTGGTGGCCGTCGTCCTGGCCCTGGTGCTCGCGGTGGCCGCCGACGCGGTCGGCTCCGACGGCCTGCTCGGTGCCTTCGCGGCGGGTCTTCTGCTCGGACGCTCGCCGCACTACCGGCCGCGCCTGCGCGGTCAGTTGGAGCCGGTCACGCTCGTCCTGCTGGCACCGGTCTTCTTCGCGGTCGCAGGGCTACGGATGGACCTCACCGTCCTGAGCAGTGCGGAGGCACTGCTCTGGGCGGCCGGATATCTCGCGGTGGCGGTCTGTTTCAAGGTCGCCGGCGCGTACGGGGGGGCGCGGCTCGCCCGGCTCCCGCGACGCCAGGGTCTGGCCGTCGCGGTGGGCCTGAACTGCCGCGGTGCGGTGGAGGTGGTGGTCGCCTCGGTGGGACTCTCCGCCGGGGTGCTGAGCGAGACCGGCTACACGGTGATCGTGCTGATGGCCCTGTTGACCACCGCCGCCACCGGGCCGCTGCTGAGGGCGGTCGCGCCCCCGCCGGGCCGGCTGTTGAAGCCCGCCGGCCCCAGGGCCGGGTCGGCCGACCGGGTCCGGGCGGCCCGGTAGGCCCGCCCCGACCCAGGCCCCGACCCCGAGCCCGACTCCGCTTCGACCCCGAGCCCGGGCCGATCCCCGACCCGATCCCCGACCCGATCGGACCCGGACAGCGTCCGGTTCGACCGTGTCCGCCCCGCTGGCCCGCCGCCGTCGACCCCTCGACACCGCGGCCCGACCTCCACCGCCCAGCCACCGGCGACCCCGCGCCGCCGTTACCCGTGCCGTCCTCCCAGGAGCCTCTGAGTGTCCCTGCGTGACCTGTTGATCGACACCGCCCCCCTACGGGCGAGCCGCGACTTCCGCGCGGTCTTCATAGCCCGGACCGTCTCGCTCTTCGGTCTCGGCATCGCCACCGTCGCCCTCGCGGCCCAGGTCTACGACCTCAGCGGATCGACCCTGACCGTCGCCGCGGTCAGCATGGTCATGAGCGTCAGCGTGCTGGTCGGTTCGCTGGTCGGCGGCGTCCTGGCGGACCGCACCGATCGGCGGCGCCTGATCATCCTGGCGCGCGGCGCCGCGGCCCTCGCGTTCGCCGGGCTCGCCGCCAACGCCTTCCTCCCCGAACCGAGCCTCTGGGCGATCTACCTCTGCATCGCCTGGGACGGCCTCGCCTCCGGCGTCAGTGTGACCGCGCTGATGGCCGTCGCGCCGACGCTCGTCCGGCGCGACCAACTCCCGGCGGCCGGTGCCCTGCTGTCCCTCACCACGGAGATCGGCTCGGTGGCCGCGCCGTTCCTCGGGGGCGTGCTGCTCGCCGCGTCCGGTCCCGGCACGGCCTTCGCCGTCACCGCCGCGACCACCGCGCTGACCACCCTGCTGGTGACCCGGCTCCGTCCGCTGCCGCCCGTCCGCCACGAGGCCGACCCGGACGACGAGTCGGGCGCGGACGACGGATCGCCGCTGGTCGCGCTGCGCTACGCGGTGAAGCACCGGGTGGTCGGCGGCCTGCTCCTGCTGGGCGGCGCCACGGCGCTGTTCGGCGTCCCCGTGGTGCTCTTCCCCGAGCTCGTCGACACCCGCTTCGGGGGCGGCGAACTGATGCTCGGCCTGCTCTACACCGCGCCGGCGGTCGGCGCCGTCATCGCCTCCGCCACCAGCGGATGGGTGGGCCGCAGCAAGCGCCCCGGTGCGGTGCTGATCGGGTCCGTCCTGGTGACCGGACTGGCCGTCGCCGGCTTCGGCCTCAGCCCGTCCGTGGTCCCGGCCTTCCTGGCGCTCGCGGTGGCCGGTGCGGCCGGCACCGTCGCCGCGATCCTCGACTACGCCCTGCTCCAGCACCACACCCCGGACCGCCTGCGGGGCCGGATGGTCAGCGTCGTCACCGCCGAGCAGACCACCGGCGAGATCGGCGGCGAGGCCGAAGTGGCCCTGCTCGCCCGCTGGTTCAACCCGGGCGGGGCGGCGCTCCTGAACGGCATCGTGTGCGCCCTGGCGGCGGTCGTGGTCGCCCTCGCGGTGCCGGGCCTGCGCCGGGCGACGCTCCCCGACGACGAAGAGGAGGACGACGACGGCCACGACGGCCACGAGGACGGCGCAGGCCCGTCCGGCCCCGTCCACGGCACCGACCCGGTCCACACCGAACAGGGCGACGGCCGCCCGACGGCGCCGGCCAGCCCCTGACCCCGCCGGCTCAGGCCTCCCGCTCCGGCCTCCCCCAGGCCCGGACCCCCAGACCCGGACCCCCAGACCCGGGCCACCCGACCCGGACCCCCAGACCCGGACCACCCGGCCCCTGCGCCGATGGCTCCAGACCGGCGGCCCCGTGCCCCGCACGGCCGGCCGCCCCACCCCGAAGAAACCGGAAAGGCACCACAGGTGACCCGTCAGATCGCAAGCCCCGACCACAACCGGCGCAGAGACACGCGCGCCCGCGGGCCGCGTGGGGTGCTCGCCGCCCTTCTCACCACCGTCCTGATCGCCGCCGCCGCGGCCTGCACCACCAGCTCCGACGGCAGCGCCTCCGACTCCCGGGACCCGTCCGCGTCGTCGAACGCCACCCGCGTCGTCTCGACGCCCGACGGTGACGTGACCGTCCCCGCGAAGCCCAAGCGGATCATCGGCCTCTCCTACGCCGCCGCCTGGCTGCTGGACTCCGGCATCCCGATGGTCGGCGTCACCTCGATCGACGACGCCGCGCTCTCCGCCGAGCAGAAGGCCAAGGTCAAGGAGATCCCCCTGGTCGGCGAGGGGAACGAGCTGAACTTCGAGAAGATCGCCTCGCTCACCCCCGACCTGATCATCATCTCCGCGCCCAAGCGGGTCCAGTTCCAGATCGACAAGCTCAAGCCGATCGCCCCGGTGGTCTCCTTCGGCATCGGCAACCCGGACGAGCTGCTCGCCACCACCCTCAAGGTGACGGACGCCGCCGGCCGGCCGGAGGCCGGCCTCAAGGTGAAGAAGGAGTACGAGGACAAGGCCGCCCGGATCAAGACGGCCTACGCCGACAAGCTGGCGAGGACGAACTGGGCGATCGTCAACTCCGGTGAGTCCGGCAAGTTCTCCGCCTACGACGGCAAGTCCTGGCTCGGCCTGGTCCTCAAGGACGTGGGCGGCAGGTTCGCCGCGCTGCCGGGCGTGGGCTTCGAGGACGCCTGGGCCGACCTCTCGTACGAGGAGATCGGCAAGCTCGACGGCGCCGACGTGATCCTCGTCGACGGCGACGAGCCGGGCACCAAGCCGTCCGCCGAGACCACCGACCTGATGAACCAGACCAACTGGAAGTCGCTCAAGGCGGCCAAGGCCCAGCAGGTCCACCCCGTGCCGGCGTTCTTCACCAGCCGCTACCCCGAGGCCGGCCGGATCCTCGACCAGCTGGAACAGATCCTCAAGACGCTCTGACCCGGCACCGGTCCGGCTGGTACCCGAACCGGCCGGACCCGCCCGCCCCGCCCCCGAACCAGGAGCACGACAGCCATGAACGACCGCCCCCAGAGCCGCCTCCCGCTCACCGGAGCCCAGTCCGGAGTCTGGTACGGGCAGCGACTCGAACCCGGCAACACCGCGTACAACGTGGGCCAGTACGTCGAGATCCGGGGGCGGTTCGACCAGGAGGTCTTCGAGACGGCGCTGCGCCGCGCGGTCGCCGAGGCCGAGGTGCTCGGGATGCGCTTCGGCGAGGAGGACGGCGTTCCCTACCAGGAGCCCGCCCCGCGGGCCGACTGGCCGCTCGACCTGGCCGATCTGCGGGCGGAGGCCGACCCGGAGGCCACCGCCCTGGAGCTGATGCGGGCGGACCTCTCCCGCCCGGTGGACCCGGCCGCGGACCGGCTCTTCGCCTACGCCCTGTACACCGTCGCCGAGGACCGGGTGCTCTGGTACCAGCGCGTCCACCACATCGCCCTCGACGCCTACGGTTTCACCCTGCTCGCCCGGCGCACCGCCGAACTGCACACCGCGCTGTCCCGCGGCGTGGAACCGCCGCCCGCGGCGCCCGGCCGCCTGGCCGACCTGCTCGCCGAGGAGGCCGAGTACCGGGACTCCGCCCGCAGCGCCGCCGACCGCGCCTACTGGGCGGAGCAGCTGGCGGACGGCCCCGAGCCCGCGCCGCTGGCAGGCGTCGGCCACCCGGCCGCCCCGCACTTCCTGCGCACCGGTGCCACCCTGACCGCCGAGGAGAGCACCGGGCTGCTCGACCTCGCCCGCGCCGCCCGTGCCACCTGGGCGGACGTGGTCACCGCCGCGTTCGCCGGCTACCTGCACCGGATGACCGGCACCAGGGACGTCCTGCTGGCCATGCCCGCGATGACGCGGCTCGGCTCGGTGGCGCTCACCGTGCCCGCGATGAAGGTGAACGTCCTGCCGCTGCGGCTCTCCGTCGCGCCCGGTACGGCCTTCGGCGACCTGGTGTCGCAGGTCGTCCGCAGGGTGCGTGACCTACGACGGCACCAGAACCACCGCGCCGAGGAGATCCGGCGCGACCTCGACCCGGCCGGGCGCCGCCACGGCGTGTTCGGCCCGATGGTCAACATCAAGGCGTTCGACTACCAGCTCGACTTCGACGGTGCCCCCGGCATCGCCCGCAACCTCGCCGCCGGACCGGTGGACGACCTCACCCTCTCCGTCTACCTGGACGGCGGAAACCTGGTCCGGTTCGAGCTGGACGCCAACCCCCGGACCTACCGGGAGGACGAACTCGCGGACCGGTGCGCCGAGTTCCTGACCCTCCTGCGCGCGCTCGCCGCCGTCGAGGAGCCCGGGCTGCCCGTGGGGCGGATACCGCTGCTGAGCGCCGAGCGGCGCCGCGAGGCCCTCGCGCTCCCGGACGCGGTGGGTGTGGTTCCGGTGGTGGGTTCGGTGGTGGAGCGGTTCGAGGGGTGGGTGCGGGAGGCGCCGGGTGCGGTGGCGTTGGTGGTGGGTGGGGAGTCGTTGACGTACGGGGAGTTGGGGGAGCGTTCGGCGCGGTTGGCGTCGGTGTTGGTGGGTCGGGGGGCCGGTCCGGGTCGTTGGGTGGGGTTGGCGTTGCCGCGGTCGGTGGACCTGGTGGTGGCGATGGTGGCGGTGTTGCGGTCGGGGGCGGGGTATCTGCCGTTGGATCCGGGCTTCCCGGCGGAGCGGCTGGCGTTCATGGTGGGGGACGCGTCGCCGGTCTGCACCGTCGCGGTGGGGGAGAGCGCGGCCGTACTGCCGGAGGGCGTCCCGGTGCTGCTGCTGGACGATCCGGAGACGGTCCGTGCGACGGAGTCCGCCGAGCCGTTCGGTGGCGTGCCGGTGGATCCGGAGGGGGCGGCGTATGTGATTTACACGTCGGGTTCGACGGGGCGTCCGAAGGGTGTGGTGGTGTCGCACGGGGCGTTCGCGGGTTTCCTGGCGGCGATGGACGGTCGGTTGGGTCTGGGGCCGGGTGATGCGGTGGTCGCGGTGACGACGGTGTCGTTCGACATCGCGGGGTTGGAGTTGTTCGGGCCGTTGGTGCGTGGGGCTTCGGTGGTGTTGGCGGATCGTGTG